>MDVR01000024.1 GCA_001940725.1 Candidatus Heimdallarchaeota archaeon LC_2
TCAGACAATAAATTAGATTCCTCAACCATTTATTTATAGCATAGGATAACATCGTAGATTTACAAGCTATTCTTATTAAATTAATTATTTTTTAAAAAAGTAATAAAAATTCAAATAAGTTATTAATTGATTTTAAGTAATTCCATATTTTCTCCGATTTTTGCTGTGGTCCTAACAAAACCCATCAACAGAAAGATTCCAGACATAAGTCCTGATGCCAATAAGCCTTGAGTCAATACTGAAATTAAACTAACTATCATCATGGTTGGATCAAATATTCCAACTGGATATGGATCAATTCCCAATTGTGCAATATAATCAGTATTTACTCGATCTGATACCTGTATAGAAATAATTAATAGAAAACCGAATAAAATTGCAAAAAAATCTTTTCGCTTGTCTGTTAATATGAAGTACACCATTCGTTGATATTCATCAAATCTTTCAGATGACACAAAAATATCTTCTAGATCTGATTTTAAATTGAAGAATCAACCCTAATATCTAGATCTACGAATTTACCTTGAGATAAGTCCAATGAATACAGTCTGTATATTGATTTATGAATTAAATGACATAGTGAATTGGCTAATCCAAAAATCACCAAAAGAATACCATATTCCAATACTACACGGCTTAACAAGAAATCCATGGATCTTTCATGTTGATAAAATCCAAATATTCCACTTAAAAAACCGATTGACCAAATAATCGAAATAATTTTTTTTTCAAGGATATCACTTCGATACATGAAAGGACGTTTTTCAGTTAATATAGCTGTTGACAAACAATTATTACACTATAAATCGATGTCTTATATTTATCTCCCCCAAATACGACTGATTGTAAGTTATCCTTGAATTTCTTATTTAATATAAAAGTGGGTTTTCATTTAGGTTTATTTAGTATTTCATTATTTTACAAATTAAGTTCAATCCCAATATTTAATTCTTGAGCTTTATGAAATATCAAAGGAGCAACTGCTATGTCATCCGTGGCGAGACCCAAATTCATTGCCAATATTCTCTCCCCGTCATTTTCACGTCCCACTATTTTATTATTTAAGAGCTCACCTAAATCTCCTATTACAGAAGGAATTTTCTCAAAATATCCAACACTCTTATAATATTCCAATTGCTTAACATCGTCTGTATAAATTTTAGAGACTTGATTCATTGCCTCAGGAGTCCAATAAGAATCAAAATCTACCAAACTCCCAAATGCTCCTTTTTTTAACCAATCCCTTTCAATTACAGGGTTAGGATGTTTTAAAATCGGTCCACTTGTCACAACTATATCAAGGTTTTCTATGGCTTCTCTTGCAGATGATACAACTTCAACTGTTAGACCAAGATTTTCATTCATTTCTGATGCATAATTTTCTGCAGCATTTTGATTTATATCATATGCTTTTACCTGTTCAATTTCAAAAATGCAAGATAATGCTTCCAAATTGCTTCTACCCTGGACCCCGCAAGCAATAATTCCAATTGAAGAACTTTCCTCTTTCGCTAATTTATTGGCTGCCACTGCAGTTGCAGCACCGGTCCTCATTGCAGTTACCCAAGTACAATCCATCACACAAATAGGAAATCCTGTTTCAGGATCATTTAATATTATTAATCCAGAAATATAGGGTAGTCCCTTTGATTGGTTCTCTGGATACCCTGATACCCATTTTACCCCTGCTGAATTTAGTGAAGGAATATACGCAGGCATTGCATGAATAAATGCATCCGGACGCGTATGGATCCCGGGTTTTGGTGGCATTTCAACTTTACCTTGTCCCTTTTCCACAAACATCGTTTCTATTGCTTTGATTATCTCGGTCATAGAGACATTAACTTTTTCTACATCATGTCTCGACAGGTATAGGATTTTTTTATTGCCCATAAAAAGAATTTATCTTTTATGCTGATAACTATTTTTGCTCTCAAATTAGTATATGACAATGTTACAAATCAAAGTTATTATTGGAATTTATAAAATCAAATTGAAATTTATTCTAATATCTTTTGAATGTGACAAATAATAACCAAACCTTACAAAAAATTGGAAGAGTACTTATGATTCTCGAAATTACTATATCTGGCTTTCTATTCCTATTTATCATTGTTTTAAACCTTCTAATGGTGAAACTTGGTCATGGACTGGAGGCATTTGATTATGATTCAGAATCTAAACTCCAAAAGATAATAGAAAATCCTCGAAATTATAAATTAAGCCTTATCTTAGGGTTTATAGAACATTTATGTATAATTTTACTAACTATAATGCTATTTATTGCTTATAGTCAACATAATATTTTACTTGGAGTTGTTTGGCTCACTTTTCGCACCGGAGAAGGTTTATTCATGGTTTTTAATGATATCAATGACCTGAAACTTATCAAAATTTCAAATCAATACGCGATTACCTCTGGTGTTAAAAGAAAATCATTTATTGACATAGGTCAGATTATTCTTCAAAAAAAGTACTTTAGATTCTCCATTATCTCAATTTTGTTCTCTGTTGGAACACTCTCATATACAATTGTTTTTCTTAAATTTAATTTAGTACCTACAATAATTGGTTGGTTAGGAATCATTGCCAGCATTACATATGGTTTAGGAAATGGAATTAAACTTGTAAAACCCAAATTTATTGGCCTAATGGCGTTAGGAGGATTGTTAGTACTGTTGTTTGAATCAATCTTGGGAGGATGGTTATTATTTTCACAAATAATCCAATAACTATGATAATTGACAAAATAGGTTTAATTTCAATATATTCTAATTGTCAAATTTCCTCTCAAATTTTTTTATAGCAATGTTACTAATCAAAGTTATTTATTTAGGATAAGATCAATGAGATTTTCGAAAAATATTGAAATAGTTAAGTAAAGCTTCTAGCGAAGTTTTGTGCTTCTTCAAGATATTCACGATAATTCGTTTTCTCCAATCTTTCTTTTATTGAAGCTCCACTGTTGATTAATTCTTGCCACTTTACTATATCATTTTCCAATGATTTTCGTTCTGTATTAATTCTCTCCAAGAAATAGATGACTTTACTACTAGTTGCAATTTCTTCTGCCTTTTTCAATAAATCCATTGCATGATTTACATCACCCTCAACTAAAGCTAGTTTGGAACGAAAAATGATAGTTGAGAGTTTAACAGTGATACTTTTTTGCTGTTTCACACTTTCTTCTAATCTATCAACTAGTGATAGTATCTCATTCAAAACTTCTTCCTCCCCATAATTACGTAATTCATCAAGCAGGATTTCTAGCAATGCAGTGGTAGCCATTATTGTTAAATTAATGTCTATCACATCCTCATATACAATTGGTTCCAATAATTCTTGGGCTTGAACCTTATGTTTTGCTCGGCTTGAGGATTTGAGATAATATGCCATTAGGTAATTCTGGTGTTTTTCACCTAAGATTTTATTAAACACCATTGTGGATAGAAGCCGTGAACATTCATCCAAATGTTTTTTTGCTAGTTGACGGTTGCCAAGGTCGACGTGATACACTGTCAACATATGGTTGGCACGATATTTCAAGTTGTCATTATGTAAATTATTAGCACCCACAAGAGCTTCTTCAAAGTATTTAATACCGTTTTTATCATCCCCAATTACCCTATAATAAAGTCCAAAATTGGCAGGAAGAAAGAAAGCACCCAAGCTCTTGGTAGGCAGTTTATCTTGAATTTGTTGAAGTATTTGATAGCTTTCATCCAATCGTCCCATGTTTGTATAGGTCGCAGCTATGTTGATATAAGTGTTAGTAATTCTGGTTGGTGGCTCTAATTCTTTGTACAGCTCTATCGCTTTAAAATAATTTTTAAAGGTATCTTCTAGATCTGAACTAAAAGTTGCTATATTACCTCTCCAATTAAAATATAATGGATACCATTTCTTAATTTTATATTTTTGATCTTGATTCATCGATTTATATGTATCTTCGGCATTTTTACTACATTTCTGTGCCTCTTTGAAATTACCCAAAAATATAGTATGCGCAATTTGCATAACTAGGGCAATAAAACGAACGCATGGGTCCTTTGTATCATCCAAAATGTTGGTACACAAATTATAAGCTTCTGAGTTGTCCCCCTTTATTCTGAGTAATTCTAGATTAAATACGCGTGCATAATCTACCTCTGAATCAGGGAGTTGAGCAATCAGCTCAATTGCTTCGTCCAATTCATACCCCATTAAATGATCTGTGATCTTCTCAAAGCTCAATATAATTTAGTTTTATAAAATTACTATAAAAACATTGTTGAGAAGCCATAATATTGTAAAACCTAGTTCTTGGTGATTAATGATTTGGTATTGAGTTAATATGTTTTCAAAAAAACGATTGATTCCAAGGTAATATAATTATCAATTTTACTCTCAAATTTTTATATAGCAATGTTAGAAATCAAAGTTATTTTAAGAGCTAGGTAATTCTCGAACTTGTATTTAACCTAAGAGCTGTTCAGACGTTGAGAAAAAAGTGTTCTGACACAAAGGATGATATAAATGGCAGCAAAGAAGTTCTTCCATACCCAATACTTCCATTAATTAGATATTAAGAGCAAGAAGATTCACTATCTTTTCATTCATATAGTAATTTGAAATCGTACGTTATTATCAATTTCATTATAATAATAATAATCTCGCAACCTTAAGATATATTTTCGTGCAAAAATTAGCATTCCTAATAATTCTTAATAGCTGATAACGCATCATTGAATACTTGGTTCACTTTCGGTCTGACTGCAGAAAAATCTATGGAATAACCATCCCATTCTTCTAATCTGGGATAATTAATTGCCATAAATTCAACAATCGACCTCAGCCCTTCACGTATCACAATCAAATCTCGATCAACCAAAAGTGCCCCAGTACATACAATTGATTTTTCAATCATTATTTGGGTCTGTCCAGCATCCACCATACGTAGATATGATTCTGAACTAGTAACTTCTGATAAAATAGCCATGATAGCAGATAACGCTCCTGAGAAGAGATGATCTTTGCTTGAGATGGACTCCTCCCAACTATCTGCAAGAACGTCACCACCCATTATTAGTCTGCCATCATTTGCAATTAATAAGATAATTGGAGTTGGCAATGGCGTCATGGATGAGATTTTACTAGAAAGAAATTTTAAAAGTTCAAGTTCATTATCTATTGTCAATTCACCTTGATCAATTAAATTCAAATTTTGGACAATTTCGTTTAAAATAGCCGAGGAATCCGTGTTGACTTGGTCAAGAATATTTGATGTGATAGAAATTATTTCATTTTTCTCATTTGAGATATCCTTTATTCGATGAATTTTATCAGCGTGTCTATAAGCTGCAAGTAATTTTGAAAGCGAGAGCCACGCTTGATATTCGGAGGTTGATAGATCTTTTTCTAAACGAGATATAACTGCTGCACTGCTTAACATGAAACTCCATTTAAGTTCTTGTTTAGCTGCTAAATGATTGTAAAGTGTACTAATCGCCTCATTTCCATTTGCTAATGCGATTGAGGCAGCTGTTATTAATTCTCTCGTTGCAACTTCAGGACTGTAATTTTGGGATGCAAGTCTTCCGATAAACCAATGTGCTTCTGCTTTATTCATGGATGGATACACAGCAGATTTAGGAGTCGTAATTGCCATCATGTATAAATTCTCAGCAGTATCGAAATTACTCATTAAATAAAATCCATATCCTTGTAAGCAATAATATTCTTCACGATCATCTTGAGAAACCTCTTCAAGATTATTTTCATCAATAGGTGAGAGTATATTGATGATATCTAATCCATTGTCAGTTCCTTTCAGTTTTGTAATTCGTGCAGTTCGAATTCTACAAGCGATTTCAAGAGCTGTACGTCCTACTGTCTTTGCTTTAGTAGCAATTTTTTCTAATAGTTCTGTCGAATGTATGAAATCTTGGTTTTCCAAAAATCGAGAGGCTATAACGAATGCTGCATCAAGCATAATATCTGCATTTTGGTCATCAGAAATTTTTGAAATCATTTGGAGAGTTATGTAAAAAGTATCTATTACATTAGCTGATAATTCTTCATTTGTTCCAATAATTGACAAAAGATTTGCAATTTGATCTAAAGATTCGCTTTCTATTGTATTTTCTTTTAATAAATTTAGAGCAGACAAAGGATCCGTTGAAGCTCCCAGAATAGAAGTAAATTCCTTTTTTTCCTTTTCTTGATAATAGAGAGATTGTAAACCACTGTAAAACTTCTTTGATGTATAGATACTCCTCCTATTAACAACTTCAGTAATTGCTTTAATTAACTTATCGTCAAAATCAACTTCTTGTAAAATCACTACAAAAATCATCGAGCCATCAATAATTGGTCGATCAATTATAAAGACCTGATCCCCATTAGATATTGTGTGGGGCTGATTCATCTTGAATTCGGGATCAAGTAACAATTTTTGTAATCGCATTAAGAGTATACGAAATTGTCCTTCTGAAAATTTATTATATGGATCATAGGGGAGGCCCCAAACTGGATTCCCATATCGCTTTTCGCCAATCAGAACAGTTGCTGCTAAGTTCTTTTGATATTCAAAATCTGGCAATTCTATATCATATAGTTAATTTGTGATATATTTATTAAAGGGAATCTTGGATTGGTGTATTTAAAGAATCAAATGAATTAAGTATATTACGATTGATAATGATGGATCGAACTACCACCAAGACTCGATCCTAGGTGTGAAAATTTAACGATCATTCACGTTGAGTAATAACAACCAATAATTTAATTATCAATTTTGCTCTCAAATTTTAATATGACAATGTTACAAATCAAAGTTATTTTACGTGGTTTGCTTTTTGTAATTATGAATTATGGTGGTTGTTTTTGCTTTCAGTAGTGTTATCAAGCAATAAGAGATTTGATAAGTGGAATATTCGTAATCATTGTTATAATGTAACAATTGGTATTGTGAAATGATATGTTTTAATTATCAGACTGCACATTATCTAATTGAATGGTAAACTCCTACAAGAGTATTTGGAAGGCAATGGCAGGGGCATTTCTTGTTGTTTTTATATTATTTGGACTCTCTGAGGGATCAGATTATATAAATTCTAAAAAGTATCAATCGATCGAAGAGGTTCAATTGACAATGAGCTTTGAAAGTAAAACGAATTTCATTTTTAGGATCCCAATGATACACATATCTGACATGGGATCTGATCCACCTCAGAGAATTTCACCCTCATTTAATGATTTGTCAATAGTAAAGGAAGAATCTGATTATGTTGATATTTCTATTTTAACATTAAATTTAACCGTAAATGAAACCTCGGTTGAATATCTGCAAATAAATGGTACTGGTACCGTTTTATCTCTACATTCCAGAATGAAAATCGATAATAAATCAAGTAAACCAATATTTAGCAATTTAATTCAGAATCCGATTTATCTCAATACTAATAATAATATTAATATGACTTTATCTTTATATTATTTTAGCAATGACACTGATGTGGATAGAGGAACTCAATGCTTTATGGCATCGAATATTTTTAAGAATGATATAATTGTAAATGATTGGAAGATGTATGAAATGGTTGAGCAGGATTATGTAATAACGTGTGCCATTATAAATTAACAAAGTTTTTTGACTATTGACATCACATCAATATGAGTAATTTCATTTTCAAATTTTAATATGACAATGTTACAAATCAAAGTTATTTTAAGAGATAGCTTTATGCAAAATATGTATTTAACCTAAGAGCTGTTCAGACGCTTTGAAAAAATGTTCTGACACAAAGGATGATATAAATGGCAGCAAAAAACGATATTCTTGAAGACCCAACACTCCGATCTTTCAAAACAGCCATAGAGGTTTCTGGACCTCTACTTTTCGTCGATTTAGAAGGCAGAGGTAAGGTATCATATGCAGAAATTGTCGAAGTAGAAACCCCCAGAGGTGAGAGAAGAAGAGGGCAAGTGCTCGAGGTAACCAATTCTCTTGCTGTTATCCAAATTTTCGAGGGTACCAGTGGACTTGACACCAAAGAAACAACCGTGCGATTTATAGGTAAAACGCTTGAAATGCCACTGGCTGAAGATATGCTTGGACGTGTTTTCAATGGTCGTGGAGACCCGATTGATGGTGGACCAAGAGCAATTGGCAAAATTCAACGTACTATCACTGGTGATCCTATTAATCCATCCGCTCGTGAATACCCAAGGGCTTTCATTCAGACTGGGATTTCGTCTATTGACGCTTTGCTGACACTGGTAAGAGGACAAAAATTACCACTGTTCTCAGGTGCAGGTTTGTCACATAATCAAATTGGTGCTCAAATTGCACGACAAGCAAAGGTTTTGGGTTCGGATGAAAATTTTGCTGTGGTGTTCGCCGCAATGGGAATTACTGCTGAGGAGGCTCGTTTCTTCCAGGCGGATTTTGAGAGAACTGGTGCACTTGAACGTGTGTCGCTTTTCCTGAATTTGGCTGATGATCCCGCTGTTGAGCGTATTATTACACCCCGGTTGGCTTTGACTTTTGCTGAGTACCTCGCTTTTGATCTGGACTATCATGTGCTAGTTATACTTACCGATTTAACTAATTACAGTGAATCATTACGGGAGATCTCTGCAGCCCGTGAGGAAGTACCGGGGCGAAGAGGATTCCCAGGATACCTTTATTCTGATCTTTCAACACTTTATGAAAGAGCTGGTAGAATTTTGGGTAAGAAAGGGTCTATAACACAAATCCCGATCCTATCTATGCCTAATGATGACATAACCCATCCCATTCCAGACCTTACGGGCTATATTTGCGAGGGTCAGATCTACATAGATCGAACACTTCAGCGGAAAGGCATTTATCCACCAATTAACCCTCTGCCGAGCCTTTCTAGATTAATGAAAGAAGCCATAGGAAAGGGATCTACGAGAGAAGATCATGCTGGGTTATCAGCACAGCTCTATGCAGCATATGCAAAAGGTCGAGAAATCCGAGATTTAGTTGCAGTAGTGGGTGAAGAATCACTGACCGATGAAGACAAGTTGTATCTCGATTTTGCTGTAAACTTTGAAGAAAAATTCTTGAACCAGGGTTTAACTAATAGAACAATCTTTGAAACCCTTGATATAGGTTGGGAATTACTCAGTATTTTCCCTAATCCAACAAGACAATTGAAGCGTATTGATGCTAAACACATTGAAAAATATCATCCTAAAAACAGAGATCAAGATTATAATTTTGCAGACGTAGATGCATAATAATTTGAAATTATTAAATATTATCCGATTTATCTGTATCAATTATTAGGCCATTACCTGTGATTAATTTATTCTTAATTTCGTATCTAATCATATAGTTTGATTGAATTTCTTCCTTCTTAATTTTTAGTTCATCCAAAGTGTATTCACCACTAACTAATTTTTTCAATTGTTTAAATTCGAGTAATTTTTCGGTAGCACCATATTTTTCAAAAATATCTAAATAATCCTTCACATTATCCATTGAAGTTCGGCGCTTTAAATTTTCAATAGATGATATCGTACTTGGTTTCCCGAGGTCATTTTGTTTTAATCCTAAATGTATTCTATTTGCTCGGATTAGAGAACCAGAGATCAGTGGAGCTCGTTCACGATTAGAAGTTGTACTACTCTTGTACTTGTTTTCTGTTAATATTTTTTGAAATCGTATACGTTTCGTAGAGTGATCAGATCCTATGTTAGTAACGAATCTTTCAATATCTTTTCTCCCATATATATGGATTCCATATACGTTAGATGTACCTTTTGACCCTGATGAACTTCGATAATCTAGAGATGAATTTATTCGAAATCTTTTAAGTAATAATTGCATATTCTGTGCTCTTTTCTTACGATGAACTGTAAAATGAATTCCCTGTTTATCAAGACTGACGTTGCCATCTCCATCAAAATAACCTCTAAGAAATTGTGAAATGAAATCAGTTGAATATCTGAATATTGGTAGAAATGCCGTTCCATCCTCGACCTCTGATCCTTTAATCTTTAAATTGTTGACAATTCGGGTAAAAATGTAGTTATTAGTTTGAATTTAGGGAACTCCATTTTGATTAAATGAGTCTCCTAAAGTCATTTCAGGGAAATATTCCAAAACCTGTTTCTTGAATTTTTTTAGTAAATTCTTATCTTTATTTGCGAATCCTATTCTATACTGACCGTTTTGTAAATATTCGCCAATATATCCATCAGATGCTATAAGACCCAAGACATTGAAAAATTCAGGCTTAACAAAATTATTGACTTTCTTCTGTCTACCTCCTGCCCCAATCGAAATCACGTTATCAAGAAATTTATGGGAAAATACATTTGGATAATTAATCGCTTGATTTATACGAAGAAGCTCCTTATACGTATAAGACCGTTTATGATAGCTATCAGTAATCCGAGAGTATTTCAGATCCAAACTCCTACAAGCATCACGTATTGATGGATACTTATCATTCAATTTCTGATTGAGCCTAACAGCTACATCCTTTTTCATATGAAAGAAGATGTCCAAGTGCCCTCCTTTCAAAAGTTCAAATGGGGAGGGAAATGCAGATCCAAACTTCGAATAATCCCGAGCAATAAAACAGTAAGATTTTTCGGTTTCCTTCATTATTTCTGATTCTATTCCTGTTAACTCATCATTCAGTGATTTCGTATTGACTCCAACAACTGCATCTATTCCGGACAATGATGTCACTCGCAAGGCTTCATTTGCTTTTACGAAATTTGCTGAATGAATATGTGAATATACAGGTTTATTATTCTGGTCAAACATTAAAAATGGCCCAGATGCCTTTAATTCCTCTGGAGATAATCTTTGCAAATCTGATGCTTGGATTGGCGGACCATATTTTGGAAATAATATGGTTTCAAAACCAACATCTACATATCTGGAATGAGTTCCTCCACTAAACGGTATTTGAGAATTGTGAAGTGTTGATTCTTGTGACCCTTTTGAAAAGTATAATGCATTTAAGATCATTTTAACAAAAGGTAATTGTAGAGATAGAATTTGAGCTATATCCTCTGCAGAATATCCTTGTTGGTACATATCGATTATTTCTTGAATGTCATCATCGACTTGAATTTCTGATTCATTATTATTTTCCTCCTCTAATTTAATTTCCGATTTATTTTGTGTCACAGTTGTTTCAGATCCATTTGAATGAGCTATCAGTGATTTATATAAATCATTAAGCACCCCCGCGATAGCCTCATATGTCACACCTAACAGTTCTACCATCTCTGATTTTGAAAAGCCCTGGTGATAAAGCTCAATAACATCTTCTTTTATGTGTTTACATTTTTTCTTCTCAGAAGCTTGTAAAGCATAGTTTTGGTATTTTGAAAACATTGATCTGATTGGGAAAGCTACAATTCTAAATCCAAATGTAACTGACTTTGAGATTATCTTATCAACTACTCCTAAAGAAATATGAAATGGATATCCAATAATTTCAGTAATTTTTTCAGCTGCTACAGCGACCTTACTCGGTTCCCACTTTTCAATGGGCCTATGTTTTGAACGATCACCTCTTGAAGTTCGAACACTTTTCCCATTGGAGGAGTGAAAACTCGAGGACATAGCTTTGGATGTGAAATGTTTTCTTTTGTTATTCTGCTTCGCCTCTGACCTTTCTAACTCATGAGGATATTTTCTTGAATAAGCTAAATGATTCTGCAGAGAGTACGTGGCTTGATTTTCATAATGATTATAACCACCTTTTCCACCAGCCCTTGTTTCACCTTCATTTCTTGATCTAAGATGTTGCTCATGTTGTTCAAACTGTTCATGTTGTACTTGAAGCTCATATTGTTCATACTCCTTCTGTAATTGATATTCATACTCATATAACCGATGATTATTTTCCCGGAGCGAATACAATTCATCCATTTCAAATTGATTTCTTGACTCCAGTTCATCTAGAATTTGAACTTCAGAATCTTGGTCAGATACATCACTCAAGTAATTTGCATAATTTGATCTCTGTTCAACTTCTAGATCATCCCAATAGGATTCTTGATCTGAATCATCATCTTCAGATTCTGTCTTTACCAAAAATTCATTTTCAAAACGCGAATCAAGTTCTTCATCATATTCACCATCTGATTTGAAAGGATCGTATTCCTCATCTTGAAAGAAATCAGATTGGTAATTACATTCATTTTCTTTAACTTGATTGTGCTCATACTCCCCCTCTAGAAAATGATCAAACTCACTTTCTTGGAAATGATCGTATTCTTGGTCTTGAGTATGGATGTGTTCCTCATCTTGAAAGTGATCTTCTTCTTGTGCCACATCAAAGTGATTATACTCAATATTATCCTGAAAGTGATTAAATTCATCTTCATTCTGGAAATGATCATATTCTTCATCATAAAAATGGTCAGTTTCTTCTGGAAATTCATCAAACTCTTCATGATAATGATCGTACTCATTTTGTTCTTCATAATAATCAATTTCTGAATTATGAATATCTTCTTCTTGAAAATCTGTTTCCTCATCGTATTCTTCATGAGTGTCATACACCTCTGGCTCGTAATCAAAATCATAGGAAGGGTCAAAATCATAATCATCAAATGAATAATATTCATCCTGTTCTCTGGTATCATCCGCATATTCTTCTTCTTCATATTCAAATACATGTTGTAAAGAACTCATGATATCAACTTTTGAATTATGAAATAGACTGAGTTTACTTTCGGTCAACTCTGTTACAGATAGCCCTCAGTCCTTCTTATACTTTGATTTGACTATATATGATTTGAAAGGATCGTATTCCTCATCTTGAAAGAAATCAGATTGGTAATTACATTCATTTTCTTTAACTTGATTGTGCTCATACTCCCCCTCTAGAAAATGATCAAACTCACTTTCTTGGAAATGATCGTATTCTTGGTCTTGAGTATGGATGTGTTCCTCATCTTGAAAGTGATCTTCTTCTTGTGCCACATCAAAGTGATTATACTCAATATTATCCTGAAAGTGATTAAATTCATCTTCATTCTGGAAATGATCATATTCTTCATCATAAAAATGGTCAGTTTCTTCTGGAAATTCATCAAACTCTTCATGATAATGATCGTACTCATTTTGTTCTTCATAATAATCAATTTCTGAATTATGAATATCTTCTTCTTGAAAATCTGTTTCCTCATCGTATTCTTCATGAGTGTCATACACCTCTGGCTCGTAATCAAAATCATAGGAAGGGTCAAAATCATAATCATCAAATGAATAATATTCATCCTGTTCTCTGGTATCATCCGCATATTCTTCTTCTTCATATTCAAATACATGTTGTAAAGAACTCATGATATCAACTTTTGAATTATGAAATAGACTGAGTTTACTTTCGGTCAACTCTGTTACAGATAGCCCTCAGTCCTTCTTATACTTTGATTTGACTATATAAGCTACTGAAGTTTTGCAAATATACTGAAAATACATCCACATAATGATTTAAACCATTATAATTGCACATAAGGAAATTTTAGCTCAATTAAATCAGAAAGTCGATCAAGCTTTTCCAATGTTTCCATATCGTTAATGTGAATATTGTTTTGTGTCAAAATTGTGTCCACAGTTCTAAGGCGCAGGTGTGATATATTGCTATAGGAAAATAGAAGAATAAATATGAAAATCGCAACAAATATCATTCCTATCCAAAAAACGAGATCTTCATGAATGAAAAAAATGTTGAAAAATACAAAACCTAAGGAAATCACAAAGCCAATTATACTGAGATTTACAATTTTTTGTGTTCGAGGTTTTATTGGCCAAATCCCAGTGATTCTTAAATCCGTTAGAAATGTATTTGTCAAATAATTTATTATTCTACCTCCTTTTTTAACAAATACATCATGAAGATAATTATCATCCAATATTCCATTCTTGGATTTACGAAGGAATGAACGATTAATTGGAATTATTCCATGAATCTTTAATTTATTAGGATTGTATTTCTTATGATAAGAACGAGTAAGAATATAATACTCACAGTTTCGAACTCTTTGTAAAATGTGTAAATCTGAAGTTTGGTCAATCACAATCTTGGGATTTAATCCTTTAGATTCGAAAACTTTAATCATAGAATTGAGATTTACTGGCCTTGCTTCTTGGTAGATAATATATCCGAACAAGAGAAGAAACATCATAATACTATATGCCTCTACTCCTCTTCTTTGAACAAATTGAAAAGTTGAATTTGAATTATCAACTTCCACAATTAATACTAAGATTGGTACTGCTAAAATCATTATAGAGTTTATTATCACACTCCACTTCTTAAAAGATCGAATCTGCTCATTGCTAGCTTTTTCAAAAATTTCTCGATCATTCTCGTTCAGTACAGCTCCAATACGTGCGTATGGATCAAATTTGTTTTGAAAATAGATATCATAGATTATCAAAGTCATAGCAATGAAGATAGGTATAACATTGAAGATTAACATTAAACCCAGTAATAGAAATAAATTCAATCAATGTATAATCATCTGTATTAGAATTTAACAAATATTATCGGTTGAACATCATTTTGTACCACCCATGCATTGTCCTTACTTCAATATCATAAGATGATAATTGTGAATAGAGATAATTTTGTAGAGGTTTATTATAGCAAACAACCAAAATTTTCCATCCTTTCAAGTGAGAATATATTTTAGCCAGTTGTAAGGCTTTCTTTATCAAAATTATTGTTTTTCCACTACCTGCTGCTCCATATAAAATCCTATCTCCGTCATGTGCTAAAGATAATGCATAAGGTATCTGACTTTGTTCGAGAGATTCCAAAGAAATTTCTGGATTACATTTTTCAACTTTTTGAGTAAAGTTTTCGGGAACTAATAATGATAAGGCGCATAGAGCATTGTTGTTAGATTTTGATTGGGTTTCGTAATTTATTCGTTTTCGAGTTTCTTTGAATAAAGTTCTAAGTTGCTTCTTGTCTAACTCATCGTGAAACCATGTATCCATATCATGTTTTTTAACAGCTTGAACTCGTATTTGGTTAGCAAGATCATTTTTTGAATTAACATTAGACAAAACGATAATACCGATTACAGGTAATAAATCTTTAATCTTATACTCTATTTCACTGATATATTTCCTGCATTGCTTCCAGGCATTTTCATCCTCCCAAGGAAGTGTTTCATCCGAATTAATGTTCCCATCTTTTACCTCTAATACAAACAAAGCATCATCCAGAAATATTAAAAAATCAGGTCTAAAGTCCCCATTGATTAGTTCTAGCTGTCCCCAAGAATTTTCCACCGTCCGATTAGCGGTAGTCAATTGTTGTTTTAACCAACTACTATTTGTAATTTTATTTGCTAAAGTCAATTCTCCAGAAGTCCAACCTGAATATTTTTTGAATTTACTAGTATCAAATTTTGATAATGCTATATTACGTTTTACTTGCGATTGTTTCCTCATTAATAGCAGACCTAAAGATCAAAATAATGACAAATTAATTTCTTCAATTGATGTTAGCTTTTAATTTTGGGATGTAATTAACTTTAATTTGTTATTTATAAGAAATGAAATGATGTTTTTGAGATCTTTACAATGCTAGGTAATTACCAGAATAATATATCTAAGTGACGATGTCTATTCCAATTCTGATTATATCGAGTAACGGCGATTTGTCAGGATCCATTTAACACTCCATTTTACCAACAATCTTCGAAATTTTTTGACCCCAACTATCCGCATTGGGGATATCGACATATTTGGAATAATTTCTTGTCATGTCTTGTAGATTACCATCGGTACCAGATAAGTGAAGACCAAAGATATACCAACCATTTGTCTTTGCAAAATCAATCTCTCTTGTCAATGTAATTTTTGATGAATGAGTATCATCGCCAATTAAGATTACCGATCCTTGACATTGAGCCATTCTTGGTTCTATGTCATTAGAAAAAAGTTTTTTCGGATTTTTGCCTCTGAGATCATCTAAATCAACATCTTCAATCATGTTATGACAAAGCCCATTGGTTTTGAGACTTTCGATAATCTCTTTAACCCTTGACCTATCATTACCTCTGTAACTAACAAATAAGTTTGCCATTGATAGAATAACGTTACTGTTGACTTTTAAAATTGTTGATTTACCATATTCATTTTCTCCGTCCTCTATACCGATTTTAAGTTAAGCGAGATTGAAAAGTTTAGTTTTTTATTATTAACACTAATCATTATTTTCTATTCTAATCATCAAAAAAGTAAATTTAACCATTTTCTATTCATTTCATTTCTCACTCCTCCGAATGGTAATGTAATGATAACAATGATGCACATCAAGCATCCCAGGATAATCGGTCCGACCAGATGAATCCTAATAATTCAGCTTATCATTCCAGTCGTGGTGGAGGAAGAAGAAAATTTGCTTAGATAATCCGATAATATGGTGGCAATTAATCCCTATCAAACCAATCTTCCAATAGGCTTTCAGATTCATAATAAGCCCCCAGAATATCTCCATTGCCTGCATCTATAATAATTTCAAATTCATTTCCTTCAAATTTCACTTCAACCTCCCAAAAAACATTATTTTTTGCAGTTTCTAATTCAACTTCTTTTACTTCTCCACCAGTTGTGTAGGACAAAGCTGTTGATTTTGCTTCACTTTCAGTTATTAAATTAAATTCAGAAAAGTCTCCATCATAGTTTTCAGGGACTTGAATACTGGTGATTACATCTAAATCATCGTCATCTCCTTCTGTATACTCAAATGGAGTAGTTGGTGCTGCCGCTCTAACTAGCGTGACTGTGACTAATATGGTAATTAATACCGTGATCGAAACAGAAATTATTATTTTTTTCCGCATATGTAATTATGGTCGTCCTATATTAAAGGGAATTTGGAACATACCTTGATTCCTATAGTACATTCATTGAATCGTAAAATTGATCAGATTGAATTTTTCAGTGAAAAACATTAATTGTTACTCGAATTATGAAAGATTAAATAAGGATTCAATAAAAGTACCAAACTCCTATTATTTGGAGATGGTGAATAGAAATAAGAACTAATGACATTCTTATCAGATCATCTACAAGATGTTTTAATTTTTATCAGTGGAATTATAGCGTTATTCATTTCAATTATATTCCTACAACTTTATTTGAGGTATAAAAGACGAGATTACTTCCTTCTAGCACTCGGATTCTTTGCAGGAGCAATTTCGCTTTCCATTGGTGAATTGGATGCTATAATACAAGAAAGTATCACGACTGAAGCCATAGAATTAATTTCTGCTATCTTTACTTTTTTTATGGTGATATTAATTCTAATAGTTTTGATTTACCCTGACAAAGTCCCCTTTGATTTCGAGGAAAAAATTATAGAGTCCAATGAGGATTGAACAGTGACTAATCATGAAGATGTTTCTGAAATTATCTATTATATAATTCAGGATAATCCAGGAATACATTTTCGTTCCATTTTAGAGAAATCTGATAAACAGATCGGTGTTGTTGATTACCATCTAACCAAACTAGAAAAGAATAATCAAATCATAAGTATTAAGCATCGAAATCTGAAATTATTTTTTTTAAAATCTTGGGAAAATAGATTAAATGAGTTTAAACATTTAATTGATGCTTTGAGAAAAACAACTCCTAGAAATATATTATTATTTCTTGCTCAAAATCCAAACCATGAAAATTTATCCACTAAAGAAGTAGCTGTTAACTTGAATTTATCTCCTTCGAATTTACATTGGCATGTTAAAAGATTGGTAGAAGACAAGTTAATAATAGGAATTCGCAAGGGAAGACAAGTTACTCTTAAGCTTAATGTAGAAATTCTAACTATCATCTTCTTAGGTAATGAGATATATCCTTCAAAATGGGAAAGAATACTTGATGATATCGAATCTAGGTTTGGTAGATAAGCCCTACTATTAGATTTAAATTTTTGATTGAGATCATTTTAAGATCGGGAACAATTCTCACTCCAGTCGTGGTGGAGGAAGAAGGATGTAATATAAATTTACAAACCGATAAGATTCAAAAATATAAGATCAATCGATTACAATAAAACTATAGCAATTTTTCCTTAATTCTATACAATTGCAATAAATGTCATATATATCCATGTTAATTATTATTACAGTGGGAATAAGGTGGGTCAATGCACAAAGCAAGATTATATTATAACAATTGGAACTGGATTAATCCTATTTGTTTTCAAATTCTTATTTTCAGATAAAATATTCGATTTCTTGAGGCGAAGAAGCCTAATTACCCAGATTGTTATTGGAATAGTTTTTGTCCTCCTCATCGGTTTTGCAATTGTTTATGAAATAATTGAGAGCAAAGAGAAGGAAAAAACGAATAAACTAAGGATCAAAATGTTGGGTCCACTTCCGATGTCAAAAGGTTATATGGATCATAAATCATATTACCTTTTATTCATAATGTTTTTCTTACCAATTTTGTTACTTGCATTTATGTCTGAATATAAAAATATAATTCTAATAACGGTTGGAAGTGGAATTTTCATATTCACTCTTACTTATGATAAATATCCATCGAAAAAAGTGGAAAAAATAACCTTCGAGGAATACGTCTGTAGGGTATGTGGGAATAAGGAAATTGAGAGAAAATCCATGACAGAAACTTGCTGTAAGAAATGTCTGCTAATAAGTGAAAGAATGGGATTTTTATTTATTGGTCTCATACCCTCAATTTTCGTTATTTCAATATTTTTGATTGATACAATTTTAAGACATGATCCACTCCCTATCCTATCCATATTCTCAAACACGGCATTTTTGGGTTTCTCAGTGATTGTATTTGAAATAGTATCTATATTTACATTTCTAGGTTTTTATTTGGACAGTAATGAACACAGACGTCGTTTCATCAATTCTAAAAACAATCGATGGATTTATTTAAATAAAAATTGAATTTATCTGAGTTAAATATAATGAATCCTAATAATTCAGCATATCACTCCAATCGATCGATTTGACTATTTAAGCTACTGCATCCCAGATTTATATTTTTTATTGCAGTCTAATTTTCTGGGTATTGGGAGCAAATATCATTTGAAACTCGATAATTTTTTTTAAAGAATTATTTAAACACAAAATATGAAATATACTCGCAGGCCCTATCCCTCTGAACCAAGAGAATTCAAGATAGTATTAAATATCAACTATGTGCTTATTATATTAAATGTGCTGGGAGGTATATTGGTTGCGTTTCTAGATAATGATGTATTAAATGCAGGAGGGGGTTTCATCTTCGCTCTCATAGTATTTTATTATAATAATAAATTCAACAAACTAGAATATTATGTTATTGATAGGCTCAAAATCCTCTATATGATTATGATATTCGCTTATTGTATCAGTTTATTGTTACTTGATAGACCAAGTGCAATAATTTGGTTAGTATTTGTGTTGATACAATATTATACGGTAAAAAGTCAAGAGATAGGTCAATACTTTATTGATTATAGAAATCGAATCAGTCAGCGTGAAACTTTGAATATTCACAAAAAGGGATTATAGTTAACTACTTTACCAATAATTTTCATCAACCTCAACCAAACTAACTCATTAACGATGATCAATGTGATATTTGAATGAAAACAACAATGCATATCAAGCATCCCAGAATAATCGATCCAACCAAATGAATCCCAATAATTCAGCTTATCATTCCAGTCGTGGGGAAGGAAGAAGAATATAAAATATTAAACTACCAGATCGATCAGGGTTAAAACAAAGAGTTCAGCCACTGAATGGCGTCCTCGATGTTTGAAAGAGGAATTATTTTGGAATCAAATCGAGTATCAATTTTTCTACCAGCTAATTCACTTGCCCATCCACCTCCCTCAGTAAAAGCACCTATTGGCTTTTGTAATTGCCATGCCAAAGCAAATTCATTTAGCGTACCTGCACCTCCTCCAATCCCAATTATTGCTGCTGAATTTAAAATAATGAATCTATTTCTTGCAAATCCAATATCAGAGAGAATCTGAATTCCCGAAAATCTGTTACCTTCATCCCTATTTATTGTTGGCAGAAATCCTATCACTGACCCACGATCATATTTTTCTGAGTTTTGAGCTCCTTTGGAAGAAGCTTCCATAACTCCACCCATACCTCCATTAATTATGTCAAAATGATTATCTACGAGTGCAATACCTAATTTAAACGCAAAATCAAGCTGAATTTTATTTGCAACTGATGAGTTTGAACCTATAAGACCTATTCTTTTATTCATAAATATTTAAAGTATAAGAATTTGTTAAGTAATTTGATCAGTATTGAAATAATATGGTAATAACGGATCTCCAAATAAGAATTTTGCAAGTATGATCAAAATATAAATTCTCTTCATCTGATCAGACAATCTATAAATCCAACCAGATGAATCCTAATAATTCATCTTATCATTCCAGTCGTGGTGAATTAATCACTTCAAAATAGCTTAAATATACTCATCGGCACATTAAATGGAAGAACATTAAATCAGTATTCGTAGACCCTTCTACTTAACTCCCAACCAATTCTTTAACAAATTTATCAGAAAGCTCCCAAAGATCATTAGCATTTTTAGAGATCGCTCCATCTAATTCCAATCTCGATAGAATACGAGAGACTTGTACTGGAGGAATATTCATCATCTCTTCTTTTATGTAACTTAGCTCGATAAGTTCATTATCCTTGATTAATCGGATAATTGCAAATTCAGGAATTTTCATTAATGAAGTAAGAGATTTTTCACGATTGGGAATTAATCTAAATTTGTACATTGTGGCAATGAATTGTCGTTCTAATGTTGAATTTCTCTCAACTCGGGCTCTTAATTTTTGTATATCATCTTCATCAACTTTTTGTATTGGATCGTGTTGGGGTTTTTCTAGATTATCCAAAGTTAATTGAGATAAAGTCCACCGATAATCATTTGTTTGCTTTATTAAGCCATCAGCATTTAAATTCGATAAGACTAATGAGATAGAATCAAGTTTTGATTTTTCTTCTAAGTTTTCTAGAGAGATAGGATGATAATTTAGTATGATTGACAGTATTTCATATTCGGGAACTCGATATAGATCTTTTTCGTGTGCAAATTTACTCTCAATATATCCCTGTTTTTGTAAAATATTGATAATTGAGGACCCGATTATTTTTCTGTCATCCCCTATAACGGGTTTGAGATCGTGTAACTTAGATACAACATCGTCTGGTACTATCGGTCGATCTATTTTTGTATCTACAACCCTAGTTTCAACTTTCTCTTTTGTTTCAACTGGTTTGTGTATAGTCTTTGTTTTTTCCGTCGTTGGTTTAAAATCAGCTTTTTCCTTGAGAACATCCACAACCGCACCACTGAATCTGTATTTTTCATCACTTTCAGATGGATCGAAGGGTTTTTCGACCTTGAACTCAATATTGTTTTCAGTAACATCGATTGGTGAATCGACTTTAATTTCCTCAGTCTCGAATTTCTCGATTTTCGGAATTGACTTAATTTCAGGGATGATTTTCTCTTTTTCTTTTTGAACGTCAACAATTGTAGTTGAAACTTTTGGTGGTTTTTCAAACTTAGGAGCTGATTGTATCTCTTCAGATCTTGAATCAAAGTCTTGCATTGCTTCATCTATGGCTTTATCAAATAGTTTGTTTATTTCTTTTGTTTTCTTTTTGTCTTCTTTTTTCTTTTTCTTAGGCTTTGGCTTACCTTTCTTGATTTCTTCTTTTATCCTTTTCTTAATTTTTTCACTTGATTTTATTTTTTCTTCTAAGTTTTCCATAATGTCTGAAATAGGTTGATTCAATTTTGATTCAGTTACAGAACCATTTAATACCTGTTTCTCAGATTTGACTTTTCCAATTTTCTCAACCTCTCTAGTCAGTTCTTGAATTCCTTTTGTATCAGCTTCTATTTTTGAGGGTACATGACCTATATTTTCCAATTTACTAGTGGGAGAGATCTCTTCAGCTGGGCTAGGCAAAATTTGATTTTCGCTTAAGATTTCAGATGAATGAGGTTTGGCTCGTTCTTTTAATTTATTTACTTCCTTAAAGTGTTTTAAGACGAGATCTTGATTTGGATCATCCAATTCCCTTTCAATTTTTTCCCGTTCCGGTGATTTTATTTCCTGAATCGACCTTGAGGATTGCCGATTGCTATCTAGAAATTCTATTATGGAATGTTTAGATATACCTATTATATCACAAATTTCTTGTTCTCTTTTATTGCATGCCTGAATTTTATCTTCAGATTTAATTTGCGAATAAAATATTGATGCTTGATTATAATTATCTATAGCCGAGGCTAGTTGTTTTTTACTATTGAAGATTTCATTTGCTTTTTTATGAAATTTTTCAGCAGTGTACTTCAATGTGACGAATTCTTTGGTTTCAACATGAGCTTTTCTGTAATTATGGATCGCACGTTGAAAAACTTCATACGCTTCTCTTGGATTTTCTATTGTCCTTGCTACTTCGCGAATCTTGTCACCTAAATCAATCCAGCATTCTTGACTTAATGCTTCGTTTTTACCTTTTATGGCGTATTCAGAAGCTAGTTTAAGTCGTTGTTCAGCTATATCTAAATCATTAATTTTCTTTGTTTCTATTCTGATTTTTGTTGCAGTGTTAATAAAATTCTCATAGGCCAGTTTCATAATCTTTGTAGCTTCTTTTTCCTTTCCTATATCATTGTATAATTGTGAAGATTGCTCATAGTACTCCAAAGCTGTTATTGGACTCTCACTACTTGTAGCTAGTTCCCTTGTTATTATAGCAGCTTTTTCTAGGATGGAATTTTTTTCTTTTGTTTTACTTATCTGTTCAAAACATTTTGCTGCTTGTTTGTAAAGTTCCACAGAATCAACCTTGTTCGTTTTTTCCGAATTTTTAGCAAGTTTTAGCAACTCCTTACATTTATCAATCACATGCATCACATGATATCCTAGAGTGAACTGACCCTTTAAATAATCAATTCTTTACTTATATAAAAAATACAGGTGTAAGACCGAAGATAAGAAGAACGAAACAAATTAAATTATACAAAAACGGAATTTCAAAATACAGTCATGTAGGAATCAGTATTTGATATACTGATGTCTTGGCTAAGAACTAATTAAATTATACATGATTATCATAATTTGAGTTATCTCACTAATATTTTATTAAATTCAATAAGTAATATTTGTAATATTCGAATTAACCTCCCATCATCATGGGTTATACAGTCATCGAATTTTGCAGTTGAGATTGCATCATTCTCTATCTGTGTTATTAATCTCTCAAGTTCTTTACTCTCATATTCATCAATATAATTATCTTCAAGAGCTTTAAATGCAGCACTATGGAGAAGATTTAGATTAAGATTAATGGAGAATAGTAATTCTATTTCATCATCGGATAGGATTCCATCACCCATTGCTATTCTAAAAAGGAATTCTCTCAAGATCATCATTTTGCATTCAATAGTTTTTCTGATTACAGTGGTAGCTTCGGATTTCATACATTTATATTCACGTGCTTATATATAAACTATAATTGTGCGCTGAAATTCAGCGAATGCTTCGATCGACTCAGCAGACTTCCAAATTACCAAGGATTAATAAACAGGTCAATCTTTTAAATATTGGATATTGGTTGGGAATTACTTAGTATATTCCCCAATCCAACAAGACAATTGAAAAGAATTGATACCACTCATACTGAAAAATATCATCCTAAAAATAGAGATCAAGGTGACTATTTCCCAGACAGTAATGCATAATAGTAGTATTACTTAATTTCAATTATTTGATTTATTTTGCCTAACACGATCTTGAGATGTTTGGATTTTAATTTTCCAATCGCTTTCTTGATAATTGACTTCTCAATTGTAAAAATGAAACCTGAATCAATGAAACTTGTTTTTTTGAGCTTACCCATTTCTAAGTGGTTATTGGTCATTTCTGTTTCCCATTGAGTATTAAATTTGCTTCCCGTTATCTTAGCAACGATAATATCATTTCCAGATTTATTATAATTAGAATTGCTAACAACCAAAACAGGGCGTAGTTTTGAACCTACTATATCTGAAAAAGGAAGTTCAAAAACTAAAATTTCGCCTTGATCAAAACTCAAAGATATCTTCAGCTGCCTCCACATCTTTTAATCTTGTCAGTGAATAAAGTCGATATTCTGATTCCTCAAGCTCCTTTAACTTTTTTTCAATTAACTCTCGAATTACTTGAGTCCATTTTAATTCCTTAAAACTCTTCATTTTCTCATGAATGTCATCCGGAATTGATAGGGTTATATTTCCCATATATCTATTTGTCTCACGCTAATATTTATTCATTTTAAATAATATACTTAAATATGCATAATATTATTTTCAAATTTTATGAAAAATTGAGATCCAAACTACAATTTTGCTTAGTATTTTCATGTTTAATCTTGATTCGGGTTCATTTTGTCAAACTATCTGATTACCCCAAATCACTAAGTTTTTTGATGCTTTAAAAACTTCAAAATTAGATAATGATGGAGCTAAATGATTATTTAATAGCATTATTTTTCCATATTCTATTTGTTTTTATGTGGTTATCTGTTGGAATCATCAATATTTTTCTCAAAAGGATTTATCGTGATGTAAAAGGCACCGCGCAAGAGATCAAGTTATTCAAATATGCTAATCTGGGGAACACTATGTCAATTGGAGCAGCATTAGGAACTCTTCTTACAGGTGGTTACATGATCGAAATTGGAAACTGGGGTTGGCTTCCATTTGATACAAATTTGTGGTTGGCAGTCAAGCAAATAATATGGATCATCTTATTCATTGCAGGGGGTGCGATAATGGATCCACTGCATAGAAAATTAAAGAAATTAATTGATGATGATGGATCAATTGAAGAGATGCGATTACTTGTAAAAAGATTGAATGTCCGAATTCAGATATTCTCAGGGCTTATCATTGTAAATATATTCCTAGCGACAAATAAACCATTTTGAAATTATTGATTTATCGGCAAACAATTTGAAAAACATCATCCAAATAACAAGTTTCAATAAAAATAATCAGATTATAATTGACCAATCAAATATTCTTTGCAGGTAGATTCGAACCGCAATTAATACAAAATTCAGAGTTTTTCTGATTGTTTTCTCCACAAGCAGGACATACTTTGCTAGGCTCTATAATATCTGGGGTTATCTTTGGTTCCATTTCTAATGTTTCTTTAATATGTTCTGATTTTCGAGCTGCAGGGAATAATAATAAAATAATGCTTTCTTGAAGTTCCGCAGCCTGTTTAAATGCACCAAAAATCGACAGGATTAATGAAAAAGTAAGAATAATAATTCCGACTATGTAGCCGACAAATCCTAAAATCACTTTTTGAGAAGGTGTGCGAGTATAATACTCAATTTGTTGCGGATGATTATTGTAAAGCATAGAATATTTAGAAAGTTTATCGATGAAAATTGGCTTATCCGTAAAAGGGATGTATAAACTGTCTACTAATAATAATATACTTGAAATTGGAAATCCAATAATTAGAAAGTAAAACCAGGTTCCAATTTTGGGTAAATCAAAAGGCCATAATTTGTTAATTGAAGTTGTAACTTCTTGCATTAGGATCAATTAAAGATTCACTATGATAATAATTTGTGTAGTTGGATAGATTCTGGTTCAAATTATGTAGATTTTAAGTTGGATGATACTTATATCATCTTGAATCTCTAAAATTTACGAAATAATTAAATTTACAAAATCAAACTCGGAACCATGAAAATTCAACAAATAGACCCTTCAAATTATGAAATAAATAAGACAGTTATAATGACCTATGAATCGGATTTCTATTATGATTTAAACCTTGAAAGCAACGAAAATGGTTGGAAAATTAATCTTGAATTGAAGGAATTACAAGAAACTTATATCAAAAACTGGAAGGAACCTTTATTTTCAACCCATAAGAAGCATTGTGAGTTTTTTTTTGTATTTGATGAAGCCAAGGATCCATCATCTCACAACGAAAGTATCGAGATTGGATATCTTACGATTGGTCAAGACGTCTGGAATAAAACACTTAGAATTTGGGACCTTTATATCGATAATGATTACAAAAGGAAAGGAATTGGTACAAAATTAATAAAAAAAGCAATACAAAAATCTAGAGAATACGGCTGTCGAGCATTAGTACTTGAAACACAGAGTTCAAATTATCCTGCGATTCAATTCTATAAAAAATGTGGATTTGGGTTAATTGGCTTTGATGTCATAGCTTACTCGAATATAGATATTGAAAAAAAGGAGGTAAGGTTGGAACTGGGATTAAAGTTGGATTAATTCTCAGAGGAAGGATAACCTTACAATTAATAATTTTTATTAATGTGGTAAACACATTATCTCAATAATATCTTTTGATATTCAAGAAGTAGTACTTGTAACATTCTAATTAATAGCCTCTCATCATGACTTATACAGTCATTGAGTTTCGCTGTTGAGATCGCATCTTCTTCTATTTGTTTTATAATTCTCTCAAGTTCTTTATTCTCATATTCATCTATAATATTGTCTTCGAATGCTTTAATTACGGCATATTGAAGAAGATCTAAGTTTAGATCTATAGAGATCAAAATATCAATTTCTTCAGAAGATAAAATTCCATCACCCATGGCAATTCTAAAGAGAAATTCTCGAAGAATTCTGCATTTGCATTCAATTAATCCTATGATTGGTGTTAGCTGGTTTTTCATAGTTATATGTTGGTGTTGCCATATATAAACTGGAAGCGCGCGCTGAAATTCAACGTGTATTTGCATCAATCCAATCAACGCCCAATTTATCAAAATTACGTAAATCGCTTCAATCTCATTCAAAAATATCAGCCAAAAAAAAATGAGATTAAATTTACTCTATCACTCATTAGAATGGTAAAGTTTGTCCTTTCAATTAATCAGTGAATAGTTTCGCATATCAATTTAAGACTAAACTTCATAGTTTACTATAATTTAAATAATTTCCAGCCAATATAGAATTCATGAATAATTTGGCTTATCAACATAATATCGAAGAAATTGATTTTGAAACAGTATCTGATGAGATTCTTGAACAAAATTATCACTTCTCAATGGTTATTAGGAAAGAGAATGATCCAGACGAACCTGATTTACCCCAAGATCTATGGATGAAGATAATGAGACAGGTTGATCCAAAATACTCCAATTATCGATGGATGATTAGAGAAGGTAAGAAAGTAATTGCTTTGGCGACACTGACAACTGTTCCTGAAACAGCTCCTAATTACGAGACTGATAAACACATTTCTTTTCTCAGAGTTAATGTTCTCCCGGATTATAGACAACAGGGATATGGTAGTAGGTTAACAATCACTTCAATATTAAATATAAAAGAAATTGAGACGATAACAACTGTGTTTAGCGAAGCTATTTTAGAAAGTGGTAAGAAATTCAATGAAAAATTTGGAGGAAAAGTTTCACAAACAGGTTCAGAAAACAGATTACGATTAGATGAAGTTAATTGGGATCTTATAAATAATTGGAAGCAAGCTGGTGAACAATTAGGTGAAAGGGAAGATGTGAAAATTGAACATTTTCATGATTGTCCTGAGGATATTCTCACAGAATACACTGATCTCTACACGGAAACAATGAATCAGCAACCATTGGGAGATTATGATGGAAAAATTATAGTTACACCACAGAGCCGAAGAGATGATGAACAAAGAGAGAAAGAAAGGGGGCTTCTTTGGTATACCATGATAACTCGTGAGTCAGATGGATCAATATGTGGACTTACAGAGATGTATTATCATCCGAGTACATCACACAAGGGTTATCAGAACTTAACAGGAGTAAAGGAAAAGTATCGTGGGAGAGGATTAGGTAAATGGTTGAAAGCACATATGCTTGAGTGGTATTATGCGAAATACCCTGATATTAAATATATCACAACAGGTAATGCAACTACTAACAAACCAATGCTCTCTATAAATGATCGAATGGGCTTCAAGAAATTTTTAGAGGGTACTTCTTATTCCTTCAAGAAGGAAGACCTTGTTTCGAAATTAAATCTTTAAGAAGCTTAAATTCTAATGATTGCCTTATCTGGGATGGATGAGCAGTAAGAGAATTACACAAGTGGTCATGGGGTTTTTGGTTTATATAAATTCGAAAATTATCCTATTGGGTTTAGAAGGAGATCTAAGTACTACACCAAATGATCAAAGGAATTTTTTCATCTGGAAATTTGAAATATTTCATCGTATCTCAGATCAAGAATTAATCTATTTTACGGCTCCAACGTTATTAAGATATCTGTTTGTCATTTTAACTTATCTGCAAATTAAGATTTATGCCAAAAATAATGTCACCACAATGACCAAAATAATGTAGATAGTTTTTGGATGCTTTATCATTCTTCAAAGAGTAATATCAGACTATGTTGATGAATTGGGTATTGATCAAGAATATGTTTTTAGAATTTGGGCAGTAGGACATTCATAATAATGTTACTAATACAAACAACCTTTGTCCTATTCCCTGAATCTTTGTTAATAACCAAAAAAAAAATTGCTAGCTTATAATATTTATAAAATTGCAAATAAGAGTAGAAAACTGTTGATTAATAAATCTAAAGTGTATTCAGCATTTGATTATCAAGCAAGAGTTGCTTCATATCTTGAGTCGTTACCACCTGAAATGTTAAAATCATTAAAACATTATTAAATGAAAAATGGTATTTAATATTGACAAATTAGTGGGAATCTAATGCCATTAATGTGAAAAGTTCAATTGAATCAATTATTTGTATATATTCTAATATTTTTCAATGAATTAGCACATTAAATATAGAATTGGTACAAGCGCTCGATTTCAATGGTGGTATCTAACTTAAATACTAGTGATTTTATAGATCATTTGTTAAGAGGGATGCAGTTTGGATGATACCAGTTTAAATGAGGTTCGACGGGTCATAAGACGAGCTAATTTTCGTCTAAAAGCTGAAGAAAATGAAGCTGCATTCAATCTTTTTAGAAAAGCTCTAGAATATTTACCTGAATCAGTAGAAATTATGAATACTTTGGGTGCATTATCTATCAAAATGGGTAATATTGATGATGGAATTCGTTATTACAGGGATAGCTCAGTAATCAAAGAAGAGTTAAATACTCAGATTGAACTGGGATTTGCTCTGCTTATTAATAATCAAGTTGAAGAAGCACATGAAATATTTAGTGAATTAAATCTTGATGATGCTGATGTTAAAGCTGGTTTAGGAATTTCACTGGTACTTCTAAATCAAGATCTGCAAAGAGCAACAGATTTGATGGCACGAGCAGATCGATATGATATGGGAATAAACATTTCTACTTTCCTAGGACTTGCGTATTTTCAGCTGGGGCAGTATAATAAGGCCCTAACTGAATTTAGAAAAAATT
This sequence comes from Candidatus Heimdallarchaeota archaeon LC_2, assembly GCA_001940725.1. The sequence goes on from MDVR01000024.1 coordinate 29,457, forward strand.
CTTCTTCTTGGGAAAATGTGCACGCAATTGGCGTACTGTATATTACAATGGACAGTCTTTCCAGAGCTAATCATAATTTTGAGGATGCATATAGAAAGTATGAACAAGAGGTTGGAATAAATAATGTGGACGAAACGATAATAAACAAAATAAGTTTTGATAAGATTCTTTCTGAACCAGATCCTAGAATAAGACTCCAATTCTTGTTATCTCTTATTGATGGTAGGACAGAAAACTTGGAATTATATATGGCGTTAATTGCAACACAATATGATATTTCGTCTTATGAATCCCCATTAGAAGAATATATTGAAAAGACAAAAGAATATGTAGACGCAGATCAAAATGAGTTGAATGATAGAATTAACGCATGGTTAGAAAAGACTAAAGAGGAGGGAAGCTAAAATCGAATGTAATCAATGTGGAGCTGTGTATACAAGAAAAAATCAAAGATTTTGTCATAAATGTGGAGGTAAACTGGAAGAACTCGTTGCAAAAATTATCTGTCCAAATTGTAACAGAAGAACCTCCGCAATTGCAAGATGTAATGCATGTGGTATTATTAGATCTGATCGTGATATGCTGATCTTCCAGCATTTTACAAGATTAAACGATCGTATTGATTCTATCGAAACAAAAATTGAAGAAACGGTTTCTATAGTTAGGAGTTTGAAATCTGGAACAATTCATCTCGATGAAGTTGAATTAGATCGAATCGATATTTCTTCACAAGAGGAAATGCCAACTCCGGAGAGTGAAAAGATCGAAACCACTGTTATGGAAGAAACTATCTCCCAACCTGAAATAACCGCTTCTCCTGAAGAATCCAAAATATTTGAATTAGAAACAGAAGCTGTTGATGAACTACCAATTTCAGTAGTAGAAGAATTAATTCCTAGAGAAACATTCATTGAAGAAGAAATTCCAACTATAGAAGAAGAATTGATTGAAGGACCTTCTTTACCAATTCCAAATTTACTTCCATTCAAATTAAAACGACGCTTACATTTAGAACCCATATCGTTGCCCACCAGGGGAAGACAAACGACTTCACTAGTCGATATTCCACTAAAAATTCAATTAAAGGAATTTATTGAGGGTCCTCTCTTAACATCAATTGGTATATTTTCTTTAATACTTGCTTTACTATATTTTGGCGAGACAGGTACAGCAGGCGAAGAACCTGATCAATTATTGAAAAGTATAACTTACACAATTGGTGGAATATTTATAATTGTTCTTGGTTATCTTATGATTGAAGATAAATTTCCATTAATCAAAGGGAGCCAGTATTATCTGGGTACGTTATTTGTAATTACTGGATTCTTGCTGGGGATAACTCAAAATATTGCTACAATAATTGAAGATGATCCATTACCTATCTTCTTAATTTCATTATTAATTATTATAACAGCTTGGATAGGATATAAGAATGAATCAATTATGACATTATCACTGGTCACAATAATTGGACTCCTAGTCCCTCAAATATTATCTAATAGTAAGTTTGAATGGTCAATTTTGTTATTTGGAGGTGGATTATTATGGATGATTCCATTTGCGATATTTGCAACAACAATAGGTTTGAAAGAAAAATCCTATGTTCCTGCAATTTTGATGTTAGCTATTGGTCCATCTGTTGGAATCAGTATAATTAATCTCTGGAACCCTTCGAATGATCCAATTATTCCTAAATCAGAATTATTTCCTGCATTAGGTATTGTTGTTTCAGTTTTTCCAGTCGCTATTCTATTGATGAGAGGCCGAATCGAAATGATTAGTGTATACATGAGATCTCTTTATGGTTTTATGTATGTGTGGCCTATAATTGCGTTTTTTGCCCAATTTTATAATCCTGATGAGATCAAATTTGGAATATTTAACCCACTAATTTTGTTTGTAGGATTAAGTGTTGCGTATCATATGTCAACTGCCACCTTATATGGTGACTATGAGGGTTCTGAATTGATTCGATCAACTTCACTTCAGATGGATAAAATTACTAGATATTTGGTTCCAATTATTGGATTTATTGCTGTTACGAATGCTTTATTTTCAGGAGAAATTGAAATTGATAATGGTATAACAGACGAAAATGATTTCATTTTGAAGGTAGTACTTCCTGTGAGTTTATTCATACTATCTACAGGGATATATGCTTTATTGAGTAATTTGAATGTTCTTTCATTCGGTTCTGAAAAATCCTCTTTACTTACAATCATTTTAGTTGAATACACTATACTTTCTATGAGTTTCAAAGTAGGGGATTCAATATTATATGACAACATTGCATCATTATTTATTATTATTATTCTACTTGGCACTTTATTAGGAGGTGTTCTTATTCATGTGTTTAGAAAATATTTCTCTAGCGCTGATAATGTTCTGTTGACTACTTGTATTGTAACTTTAGTTAATAATTTCATTTTCGTGGTATCTGATGACGTATTATTAGATAATTGGGCAATTTATGCATCACTAATTGGTTTTACAATTTTCATAATAAGTATGTTATTGCCTAAATTAAAGGATTATGAGCGTATTCGATTAAACCAAATAGGATTATTTGGTAACTTCAGTCTTCTAGCATTAGTTCAATTATATTCAGATAAGTATGAATCAAAGAAAATTAACACAATTTTTAATCTAGACATAGATAAGAAATATTTGATTGGACCTTTAATTGTATTCTCAGCTTATGTTTTCATGGCAATTTTAACCGGATTTGTTTTACATAAATTTGTAATAAAAAGAAAGGTTGGTAGTGAAGAAATTCCAGCAATTTTTGGCGTCTCATCTGGCCACTCAAATGGTCTAATTAGATTTCTGATCAATTTTGAGCAAAAACTTCTTGAATTTCAAGAGATATCTCTTTCTGCATTTATTAATGTTTTATTCATAATATTTTCTTTAACAGACGGCTTTGGAAGTGGAAACATTCTATCATCAGGTATAGAAGAAGTAAATCTTAGTATAATTGTTTTAACAATATTAACACCAATATTATTAGTGATTAACTTTATTGCTAGAAAGGGAAGCTGGTTAACTTTAGTACCCAGTTTAGTTACATTGTTTATTGCAAGTCTCCAATTGAAAGATCAGATGCCTAGTAACTTTGAACAATTACTGATTGTATTACATATAATTCTTGGTTCTTACATATTACTCTCATCAATCATTTCCAGATTAGATCGTGTTAGTAATCATCCGCGTCACTTTATTCGTGCTAATGCAAGAAATATTTCTTTTTGGATAACCCAATTATTAATAATGAACAATGCAGGTGTAAATAATAACTGGCAGACAGTTCTATTCAGTATATTGTTGCTTCAGTTTACTTCTATAATCATTGACATCTCTCGAGGAGAATTCTACCTAACTGGTTTAACCCTTTTAGTATCAGCAATATTTCTTTCTAGAATTGAAACAGAAGCAGGCATAGCAATTATTTTATCACTGTTTTCAATTGCATTAACTTCTATAATATTCATATATCAATATCTCAAAACCGATGTAGTGAAAAATGAAAAAATTGGAATTCCAACTTGGTTGAGAGATGCTGTTAAATCTCTTGAATTTAATCCAAACAGCATATCTTCTAATTCAATAATTACTTTACGAAACGTGTTACCAGCGATAATAACCATATTTATCATTTTTCCAAATGAAAAGGATATGATATCATCAGAGATCAACTGGGGAATAGATGCAAATCTGATATTTATTGGATGGATGATGATACTATCACTATTAACAATAGCATTAGCTGAATTTAGTGGATTTAAGAGTAGAGATGCACTTTTCACTATTCCAATTTTTATCATTCCTTTCTTCTTAAATCGTCCTTTAAATGATATCTCAGAAATTGAAAACACCAATATTATTGCAGTTTTGGGACTTTTACTTCTAAATTCATATTTTGTATTTCAATCAGTGAAGATATCAAAAGAAGGTCAAAGATCTAAAGATATTAAATTGGGAATAATCGTTGCTTTAACTTCAATTCCTGCTTATATATACTTTGAAGATATGATCATGGATAACAACTTAGCAATACCTGTCTTCTTATTATCAACTACTCTAATTTTACTGTATCAACTTCATTTCATATCTGATGATAAATATGCGGCATTACCCGGGTCATTGTATTTTGCCATAATTGCATTATTACCTCTTGATGATTTTGTATATTACAACATCAGCTTGAGTTTACTTCCTTTTGCAGGATTAATTTTTATTAATCTTCATCAAGGTCTAATTGCTAATAATTCACATTATTATACAGAAATATTAACCACAGCTTCTTTTGCAGTTCAGTTTATATTTAATTTTGAGATATTTAATATTGATATTTATGAAGCAAAGGGATCTATTGAGTTTATAGAACCAGCAATTGCTGTTCTTATCGCATGTGTCTTGGGATCAATTATGATAGTGGAGTGGAAAAACTCAGACAGAATTTCTGAAGCTTCCTCTGGGTTGATGATCATCCTTGCAGCTTATCAGTACAGTGATTCTTACGTTAGCGGATTACCATGGGTAGAGTTAACAGCCCCAACAACATTACTACCACTATTATATCTCTTCCAAATGATAAAAATTTACTTACAAGAAAGTCGTTTAGGAGAGGGTGAAGTTAAATCTCCTTTTCCAATAATTATCACTGCCGCATTATATTTTCTTTCAATCAAATTTGATTCTCAATTGACCTTTTTAATTGTTATTAGCATCGGTTTAATGACAATTTTACTTGAATATTTAGGTCAAGAAAAAATAAAAGGATTAATTTCATTGGCTTATATTTGGGGAATAATTTTCATTTGGATTGAAGGTCAAGAGATTACTGAACTTGATGATAACCCGTATTTCATTTCGGCACTACTTCTCTTGCCTTTGATATTCATTTTAGTCATCAAATCAAAATCAAATTTAGTTGATAGATGGTTAATGTATATTGCAAGTTCAGTAACGTTCACAGGAATTTTACTCATTAAACAAAATGTAGGAATTGAGGACCCATTAAGAGTGGGTTATCTGAGTTTACTAGGATTATTTACAATGAGCTATATTGTTTGGGCTTCAAAAGAAGAGAGATTCAGCCTGCTCACAATATACAATTTTGCAGCTATAGCATTGGTACTGTCCAATTCTGCAACAAATGAAATGTCAATTTTTCCGATAATTGTGTTTGCAGGTAATATTGTTTACATGTTCTTTAATTTATTTTCAAAATCTGAAAAGATTGTCCGAAGTCGTGCATTCAGTTTTGGAGCTGTAATTTTATTCCTAGGAGCATGGTTTGGATCAAATGAAACCGTATGGGATATGTTAATAGACCCAGATGATCCATCTACTCGCAATCTGGATATATTCAATCAATTTTGGATGGCAATGTATTTACTCTGGTTAAGTGCTTCAATCATTGAGATTTTGAATACAGGCATCGAATTCAAAAATAAAGATTTCTATATTAAATTACAAGGTTATACTGATGCTTTTGCTTTCACTTGGGTTGCATTTTTCGCTGTGGAGACATTTTGGAGAGGTATGATCAATCCAGAAAACGTATTATGGATAATGGTGGGAACTGCATTGATTTCGCTTTTGATAACGATATTGAGATCAAGCATGAGATTAAATGAAGATCCCAATTTCACGTTCCTAATTGGTTCTTATGTTATTTACACATTGTTTTCAGGATTTTTCTTATCAAACGATAAATTTTTGGATGACAATAGACAGCCAAAAACAACTAATATTGATATATTTCCTGACGCAATCAGGTATGTTGACATAATGAATTTAATGATTCTTGTTCCTCTTGCATTATCCATATTTATTATGACATATCGATCAGTCAATAGTTTGGGAGAAATTAATACTGACAGGCTAATCTTAGGATTAATATCGAGTATCATTATACCCTTTATAGTTTACTTTAATAGATTTGGAGGTGAAAATTATGCAACAATTTTTGTTCCAAGTCTGATATTTACCTGGACAACGTTATTAATTGGTGCGAGAAAACAAAAGCATCAAATAACAACATTAACTTCAATAATGTTGTATGCTCAAATTGGTATTCTAACATTCACTTTAGATTCATTGTACCCCGAAGGTGGAATAAGTTCTTGGATTGCAGCTTCAATGATTACGACATTGTTAATCTTCTTCTATATCCTACGAGTTGAAATTAATGGTAGTATCAATGATTCACATGAACCAATATTGCTAGTTACGATTGCTGTTCAAATTATTTCTATTTTAGCGATGCATTTAGATGCAACAGATTTGGATAAAGTGATTACAGTTGTGACAGCCTCACTCGCTATCCTCGGGGCACTTGTCTATGTTTATGGTACAAAATTTGTACGACCAAGATATACCAATATTGGTATGGGAATTACATGGATGAATTTACTCAAAAGTGGCTATCATTTTCTCAGTCGTATTGTGTCCGGTCGAGATAGAGGTGCAGAAGGTGAATTACTCTCATTTATCTCATTTATTACTGTTTCAATTATGATTTTCGTAATCAGAGGTTTTGGTACAATTTCAAAACAAGATGATCTTAAGGGTGTACTCAGATTCCTTTTCGAGCCTGTTACAAGAGAAGAAGAGCAATAATAAATTTGAGGGATGCATTATTAGTTTTAAAATACTTGACATAATTAAATCACAGAAATCAAATCAAAAACATATTGAGACTGTACGTTCTCTTTTGTTGGATGGGGATGAAGATAAACGGAGCGAAATAACAATTGAACTTGCACATCGACGAATGGTTCAATTTAATGATTTGATAGAGGAAAATATGTTCTCTGATGATTCTGCAGGTGTAAGAGCTGCTAGTTTTTGGGCATTAGCAATAATGTCTGATAAATCAAAAACCGATGATTTACTTGAAGCATTAACACAGGAAGATAATCCTGACGCTAGAATGTCGGAAATTGATAGTTTCATGATATTTGCAGATCGACATAATATATCCGCAAAGTCAATTAATCTTGCTCCAATCCAAATGAATATTAAAGAATCAGAAATTCCGCTAATTCATAAAAAACCTGAACCTCAAAAACCTAAAATAGAGATCCCATCATATACTGTTGAAACAATATCAGAAGTTAAAGTGGAACGAATCGAAGAAATTAGAGCCGAAGAAGTGCAGAAGGTTGAAACTGTTGATAAAGTAGAAGGATCAGTCACATTGGAGTTAGATACCCAAATTCATCATGCACGTACAAAAGTCAAACAGATTTTATTAGAAATTACTCCAAATGTGCCGATTTCACTTAGACGAATTGCAGAGGTAACTAATGTTACTGAAAAATCACTTGAAACATATTTGACAGATTTAACGAAAGTCAATCCACAAGCTGGAAGTTATTTTCCATTGGAGCAAGTTTTCATTAAGAAAGTTGAAACTGTGAGTCAAGTATTAGATCCAAGACCGAGTATTGCAAAAACATGCATGTCATGTGGTGCAATTGCTAAGCGGTTCCCGTGTGAAATATGTAGCGAGGGGACTCAATGTACAACTTGCAAATTGAATATTGGTCAAGGGGAGGATTCATTACATTGTCCCTATTGTAAACAACCGTCTCACTCTAAACATTTACTTGAATGGCTGAAAATCAAAGGTGAATGCCCAAATTGTAGAGAAAAATTAAATCCAGATGAGTTATGATTAAATTTCTGATTCTTGATAATGGGTTTGAATTCCTCATTTCCAAATACAGAAGGTAATTGAAAAGAATAGAAAATTTTAACTACCAAAAATTCGATAAATGACATTTAAATCATAAATTCACAATCAATGAGGTAATAATAATATTATTAAAGACACAAAAAATTATTATATCACTAATTCTTACGTTGTATAATGAACATTGAGACAATTTCTGAAAATGAAAAATATTTGGTTTCATTTGAGACTAAATTTATCATCCAAGCTAATAATTATGAAGAGGCCGTAGAAAAGATGAAATCAGAAATTATTAAAAAAATGGATGATAATGAAGCTAGCGATTCAACGTTATCAATTCACTTGATTGCGTCCACAAGCATAGAAGACCAGGAATTAAGTTATATTGATGACTGGGAATATGATGATCGTTGGTAATCATCCGAATCTAGTAATAAATAATAAACTATAATCAAAGAACATCACAAGTAGTACCTTTACCAGGAACATCAAGTAGAATGAACATTAGCCTTCCAAACAATGGATACTCAAATTATGACCTTACTAAAGTCTTATAATCATTTTAAGAGGTAATAACTGAAAACCGTGTTTATACTTCTTGAATAGCTAATTCATTTTCATCTTGATGTTAATTTTCCTAAAAACTTGCTTGGAAATTCATTAATTGAAAATTTAAATAATTCAATTAATATCGTGCTCAGTGCAAATCCAGCATCGCTTTTTACACTTGGAAACTAGATAAACCTGTGAAGATGCGTTTAGGAATATTGTGAATAATTTGAGGAAACTATTATTAATTTAACAGAATTAATCAATAGCTAATGTGTAACATAGTTTTAAAATAATAAACTTTGCAATTTTATTGTATGGAAGCTTCTCAAAGTGATTTAATTGACCTATATGGATCTTTCATTTTTCTTTTTATAGCCATTCTTTTTTATTATCAAACCAAGAGAAAACACCGTGATACTCCTACACTTACTTATGGCTTTTTTATTGCATTTATCGGTCAATTATTTAATTCGATAACCCTAATCCTATTGAAAAATGATCAACTCGACCCCATTTTGGGAGTTTATTTACAAGTTGCATTTATCACAATGTTAAATCTAATCATTGTTTTCTTCTGGATTTTCTTAGAATATACCCACTCTACTCAATTAAATCCACTCTATGTTGTTCTTATGAGTATTGCAGGTACAGCTCGCATCTTAGCCATAATTATGGGTGATCTCTTGAATGATCTTGTTTTAGGAATTTTTTTGAGTAACGTATTTTTTACCATTTTTCTTAACATTCCCGCATTAAGAACTGTCTTTATTCAAAATAAAATATATCAAGCAACGAATAAAGAAAGGACAGCAGGATTACAACTTCTAGCGTTAACATTAATCTGGATTTGGGCGTTCTTTGGATTAATTATTAATTCATTAAATTTCTATAATGTATACAATAATTTGACCCTAATGGATGAAGTATACGTTGATATTACGGATGTGATTTATTATCTTGGGTTAATTATATTCATATTTACAATTTTCATCAACCCTGAATATATCTATAGAATTCCTCTAAATATTCAAGATATAGTTTTGTTTTCCAAATCGGGGATTGCAGTATTTGGTATTGGAAATAATGCGAGTGAAAAAACATTAGACGAACAATTATTAGCAGGATTTATTACAGCAGCTAATGGATTTGTAAATGAAATGCAACCAAAATACCCTATCGAAGCAATTCAAACACTTATATCAACAAATCGAATATTGAGATTAGAATTTGGTAATTTGTTGGGTGTTTGCACGGTGTCAAATAAAGAAAATTGGTATTTACGCAGATCGGTTAAAAAATTTGTGAAGTTCTTAGAAGAACAAAATCCACAGCCATTAATCGATAAAGGTACATTTTTTGAAGATAAAATTGTACGAGATTGGTTAAAAATTTATTTTCCTTACCTTGCAGTTAATTCAATGGAATCTTATTGATAAACCTCAATATCAATAATATTGTTTTATTAAATAGAAAGGATAGATATAGCCTTAAAACGTGGTTTGTTGGAATTTTACTGACTTCGATCTGTTTTATCCGTTCGAGGAAGAAACTTATCAGTATGAAATTAGATTCTCCAACAAGATTTATATTGATAATCTAAAAATCAAACCTATGAAGGTAGTAACTTGGAATATCAGCTGAAATTGAATTAGATTAATTAATTGAATCGAAAATTAAATTAAATTTTCAAAAATAAATATCAGGAAAAATTACCTTAACTGACCAAATGATACACTACACCACGCATATCAATGCCTAAATTCTTTATTTTCTTTACGTTACCTCTTTTAACAAGGGTATTTATGGCATATATTACATTTGGCTTACTCAATTCGCTTTGAATTATTAATTGTTTTTGCGTTAAGGGACCCGGTTCTAATAACTGCAAAAGTAAACACCGATTTAACTCCGCCTCATTCCTTAATTTAGGCTTTCCCAAACCTGTAACAGAAAAAATAATAAAAATTAATGGGATAAAAACCGAGAAATCAAGGGATGACTGGTTAACGATTGATACAATACTGTTTTCAATATACAATTATGATGTTCTCCTAAGGAAACTTAACTCATACATATCTTATAAATATTTATTATAAACTAATTAAGTAATCTATTTCAGAAGATTTTCTTTTCAATAATTTACAATATGCGGATAAATTGCCTAGGAATTTCATTAATTTTTCAATTAATTTAATGTAAAAATTGCAATCTTACAACTCTAAGAGGTATTCTAATTAGGATTTGATTATTTTCCAAATAACTAATAAATTATTATATTCGAGGCTCGGTACAATTATATTCTGGGAAACGAAAATAATAATGACTGATATAAATGAGCCTGCTCATTTACAATGAAATCTCCGCAAAAAAGATTCAACTGTTAAGCATCTTCTTAGATAAAATTATGAAGATTACAGAGAGTCAATACGGATACATTATCCAAGTTAATGATACAGATAAGAAGAATTTGAAATTTCAAAAAGTAGTTGAAATGTATCAAATACCTGATGTCAAAATCAATATTCAACTAGATGCAGATTTCAATTTCCTAGAGGATGTAAATAGCACTCTAGAATTTTGGAATAGACAAATAATTGAAACGAAGAAACCTCTCATAATGAATCATTCTGAATTGATTGATAATCTTTTTACATTTGACAATAAGTCAATATTGGATAGTAGTTCATGGTTTATACTACCAGCACACCATTACTCCAAGACAGTAGCAATAATTGGTTTAATTGGTAGTCCAATTAGTTTTAATCCTTATTACTATGAAATGCTACAACCGTTTCTGATGCTCTGCTCAGAAATGTTAGTAAACAGTAGGAAAGGGGTAAAAAATCTATTTCAATGAGCAAAATTGATCCCGACAATAAAATATTATGATATAGTTATTACAAGTAAAATAACTTAATGAAGCACTCTTTCTACTGAATAATAATGTGTCCTCAGGAAACGAGTAAGTTTCAACTTGATTTTCCAAAGGATTACCAAAATAGGTTCCATATTTTTTACGATTTGATGGAGTTTAGAGTGAAAGATGTTCTACTTGTCTCGAGTAAATACGATAATTTCATTCTAGAGGAAGATGGGCGATTATCTGAGGAAATATACACTGTTTACAGTGATTTAAATTTAAGCATTCCACCTCCAAGAATTACGAGAGTTGCTACGGCTGCGGAAGCAATTCAAGCAGTGAAAAAACATCATTTTGATCTAATAATAACAATGAGAAGGGTAGGGGATATCGATTTAGTTAGTTTTAGTAGAAAAATAAAAGAAATTGTTTTTGAGACACCCATAATTTTGCTTTTAACAAGTTATTCAGAAATTCCAAATTTACCAAGTCGAAGTAAATTAAACAATATTGATAAAGTGTTTGTTTTCAATGGTGACTCAGATATTTTTCTTGCTATGATAAAATTAATCGAAGATTCAAAAAATGTTTTCCATGATACAAAGGTCGGTGATGTTAGAATAATCATTGTTGTCGAGGATACTATTCAATATTATTCAATATTCTTACCAATACTTTACAAAGAATTACTCGCCCAAACCCAGAAATCAGTTGAGGAAGGAATTAATTTATCTCATAAAATTCTAAAAAGAAGAGGAAGATCAAAAATCGTACTCGCAGAAACTTATGAAGAAGCTATAGAATATTATGAAAGTTTCAAAGATAATATCCTCGGTTTAATTTCAGACATTGGTTTTCCAAAAAATGGGACAAAAGATTTCTCGGCAGGATATGATTTAGTAGAAAAAATTAGAGAAGAGCATAAGTATTTGCCCGTATTATTACAATCATCTGATCCTAGTAATAAAGAGAAAGTTAAAGCGCTAGATTCTAAATTTGTTCACAAAAACTCTCCAGACTATTTACGCAAAATCAGAAAATTCTTTTCCGAATCTATGCTTTTTGGGGATTTTATTTTTAGAGACCTTAATAATAAAGAAATGGCTCGAGCGACCTCTGTAAGTAAATTTGTCAAAATATTACCCATAATTCCTGCAGAAATCATTGAATTTCATGGATCAAGAAATGATTTTTCAAATTGGTTATTTGCGAGAGGTGAACATAAAATTGCTAGAGAACTTGCACCTTTCACTGTTGAAGAATTTGCTAGTGGAGATCAAATTAAAAAATTTTTAATTGATACTTTCAAAAAAAGACATCAAGAATTCCAAAGAGAAGGTATATCTGAATTTAATTCTGAAATTTTTGATACAAATCCTGGTTTTGTAAGATTCGGTAATGGTTCTTTAGGTGGAAAAGGAAGAGGGTTGGCATTCATTCGCTCTCTTTTATATCAAGAAGATACGACTAATTTGTTTCCAGATATTGATATTTCAATTCCTGAGACAATTGTAATTTGTACGGATTTATTTGATCAATTCCTTGAGGAAAATGATCTTCACGAAATCTCATTAAGTAATATTTCTGATAAAGATCTCGATAAATTATTTATTTCAAAGAAATTACCTGAGAGATTACTAAAAGCGTTAAAATTAATAATTAAAAATTGGAAACAACCATTAGCTGTACGATCCTCAAGCATATTAGAGGATTCACAGTTTCAACCATTTGCCGGGATTTATAAAACTTTTATGCTTTCAAATGATCAATCTAAATTGAAAATGAGAGTAGAGTACTTACAACAGGCTATTAAGCTGATATATGCCTCATCATTTTCTAATATAGCAAAAACCTATGCTAAATCCTTAGGGCAAAAAATTGAAATTGAAAAAATGGCAATAGTAATTCAACAAATAGTAGGTAAAAAGCATGAAAACAGATTCTATCCTGATTTTTCAGGGGTTGGAAAATCATATAATTTTTACCCTGTATCCCATCAAAAACCGGAAGATGGGGTTTGTGAAATAGCTATCGGACTAGGTGAACATATAGTAAGGGGTGGGAAAGCATTATTTTTTAGCCCAAAATTCCCTAAGTTATTACCACAAGTGTCTACTCCTGATTATGCACTAAAAAATACTCAAACTGAATTCATCTCTTTAGCTCTAAAAAGAAACAATGTGAACCTTTTAGATGGTGAAAGAGCAACATTAGAAGAAAATACAATTCAAATTGCGAAGGATGATGGGGTATTAAATTGGTTAGCAAGCAGTTATGACATTCAGAATAACAGAATTATTGATTCTCTTGTTAATAAATATCCAGTCCTTGTCACTTTTCCCTTTATATTGAAATACAATAAAATATCAATCCCTGAAATTATCTCATTTTTAGTTAAGATCAGTGAAGAAAGCTTTGGTTTTACTTCAGAAATAGAGTTTGCAGTTAATTTGGATCTCAAAACTGGAAAACACGAATTCAAAATCTTGCAAATTCGACCATTAATTATAGCGAATAAGAATTCCGAACATGATTTTGATTTTAACAACAATAAGGCGATAATTTATAGTTCAAAGGCATTAGGTAATGGCATATATACTAATTTATCAGATATTGTATTTGTTAAGAGAAATACATTTGATAGTTCTTCCACTATTGAAATTAGAGATGAAATAGCAACAATTAATCAAAAGCTTTCCTCAGAAAACAAAGAATATACCCTTATTGGTCCTGGAAGATGGGGAACAAAAGAAAGATTTCTAGGAATACCAGTTGTTTGGTCTGATGTACATTTTGCAAGAGTAATAATAGAAATGGGCTTAGAAGATTTTCAAATAGATCCAAGTCAAGGAATGCATTTTTTTGTTAATTTAATTTCAACTGGTAGAGGATATTTTACTGTGCCGTTCATGTCAGATCTAGATAGGATTGATTGGAAATATCTATCTACACTTGAAATTATTGAAGATTTGAAATATATAACACACGTACGTACATCTAATCCTTATACGATTAAGATTGATGGAAGAAAAGGTAGAGGGCAGATTGAAATTGTTTCGGAGGAAATTTAGTTATTGTTTTGCTAATTAATCTCTGAATCAAATTCTGACATCATGTAATTACAGGTCGTAATGCCATTTTAAGAGATATATACTATCACCTTCCTCCAATACACCATTAGTCGGGTAATATTTTAGTATTTCAGAAGAACCTTTTAGATGTAGAGCAACTGTGTAATTATCTTGAGATAAAGATTCGACTTTTCGTTTATAAAAAGGATGTTTTTTATCGATATGCTGCTCCATAACATGCATATTAGTGTAAGGCATCGACATAAGCTCATTTTTGTCAGTTACTAATATCTGAGACATTGCCCGGGACATTTGCAAATCTGGTGGAATAACAATGTCAGCTCCAGAATTTAGGAAAATCTCCACTTCAATCAGGTCATATGAGATTTGCATAATTCGGGACTTTAGACCAGTATTTCTTATTACAACATTGAGTAATAATGCATTTGTTATGTCTTTGAGGAAATTAAGTAATACATCACTATCATTCAAATTTTCTTTTATCATCTCAAATAAATTATCTTGATTGCATAATCTTGCATCATAGCCATGATTTTTGGCGCTACTGACCTCATTTTCATCAAATGAAATAACTTTAATCGACTGAAAATTCTTTAAAGTTTGCATGTGTGAGAGTATATCCTGGATCTCTTCGTTATAGCCAGCAATAACAATCCTTTGGTGGGACCTGTCAGTATCAATTAAATCAATGGCAGATGGAGGTCTTACATCATCAATTTTTTCAACTAAAATATTATGATAATTATTATCATCTAATTCCCCATAGGCATGTTTGCATTTTTGCCACTCCTCTTTTGCTTCTTTCTCATTTAGAAAAACATTCATCATGAGATATAATTTGCCTATTAAAAATGCATTAGGTAATTTTTCTTTATATGGATATGAGGGGGATACATGAAACAGATGAAATTTACTTCCAGCAACGTTTTGATTCGGGATTGAAAGATAGCTTAATTCTTGAAGCAGATAACCTATTAATCCACCAAGTACTCTTCCCCTGTGGTAAGTACGAGTAATTCCTATTAAACCTCCAAAATCGATGGATACATGAAAATTAGTGTCAGTATAAATCAATAAATTTTGATCAATTTGTCTACAGAGAATAGCAGTCCTAATAGTATTGGAATCTTGTTTTAATGAAAGAAACAACCCCTTAGATTGTTCAAGATTTAATTTCCGCAAAATTATTAAACTTGTGAGATCGCCCGTATATGCCTCTAATCCTTCTAATCTTGCCTGTTTAACTAACTCTTCATCTTGTTCAATAAACATTATTTTATCAAAACGATCAGTAAAATACCTCGCAATCATTCTTGTAGTGCCATTATATCCCCCAATTACAATATGATTCTCATATTTCAATCCATCAATGGGTAGATCTAGTCTATCCAAAAATCGGGTTTTAATCAAGTTATTAATAAAATATTCTGAAAATATTGCAATTGAGCTTATTCCAGTTATAATTAATACAATTGAAATTGCCTTTGTTTCTGGATGAGTAGGAATCAAGTCTCCAAACCCTACTGTAGATACTGTAACAACAAGAAGATATAAAGAATCCAACCAAGAAAGCTTCTCAATCTCATGAAATGCAATTAATGAAGTTAAGAAAACTAAAAATACGATAATACCAATTATTTGTATTCTTTTTTCGGGTTTTGTGAAGTAACTTGTCCATTCCATAAATGGTAAATCAAATTTGATTATTTTGGTAAATCGGTAAAATAATTTAATTTAGTTAAAATTATTAATTCAAATTTAATTTTATGAATTTCATTTAATATTGGCTAACTTAAATATACAGCAAATATAAATAATATCTATAATTTATAAACCAATACCTATATTTATTAAAATCACCTATACTAAATTAAGAACTACTATATTACTAATTTGCGAGGAAAAATAAAATGAATCAACAAAATAATTTATTCAAAACACAAATAAAGTTGGAAAATGCAAGAATTCTAATTACGGGTGGTACTTCAGGACTGGGAAAAGGATTAGCTTTGGCCTTGTCTAAAATTGGAGCTAAAGTTGCAATTATAGCTAGAAGGAAAGAATTACTTGATGAGATAAAAATATTACATCCAAAAATAATTACGATACAAGGTGATATTTCAAATAAAAATGATACATACAAATTAAGTGCAAATGTTTTTGGACATTTAGGAGAAATTGATATTCTAATTAACAATGCTAGCTATTTGGGTCCCACACCCCTACAATTGTTATTAGACACTGAATGTGAGGATTTAACCGAAGTACTTGAGACAAATTTAATGGGACCATTTAGACTAACAAAATCAATACTACCATCTATGATTTTACAAAAATCAGGACTAGTAATAAATATCTCAAGTGATGCCGCAATTTCTGCTTATGAAACTTGGGGCTCTTATTCAATTTCAAAAGCTGCGCTTGATCATTTATCAAAAATATGGAATGAGGAATTGAAAGGAACTGGAGTAAGAATGATTTCGCTGGATCCTGGCGATATGGCAACACCAATGCACTTTAGTGCAATTCCGGAAGCAAACCCAAACGATTTATTTGATCCAAATAATGTTGCAAGGGACTTGCTAAAATTCATTGAAAAGTTACTAAAAAATTCAATAAATGAGCAGGTTCGATTTTCAGCCAAAGAATGGAGAATGGAATATGGAATTAATTGAATCAGGTTTTGACAGCTCTAAAATCCAGTTTGCGACAAAAAGCAAACAAAAAAATCCAAATACTAAACTATTGGTTATCAACAACAAAAACGAGAGTACAAATACAGACGCATTACAAAATATATCAGAGTATTTTGAAAAAGGGGATCTCTTAGTTGTTAATCATAGTGCAACAATACCAAGTAGCTTGTCTGGAAAAGTCTTGAGAACTAAAGAAACAATAGAAATTCGATTAGCGAGTTGGGTTGGACTTGATTTTACAAATGGTTATAATTGGAATGTCATCAGTTTTGGAGCAGGTACTTGGAGAGATAAAACTGAAGATCGAATAGAAATAACTGATTTACATGAAACAGATGTGATTACATTTGATAATGGTTTATTTGCGGTAGTTAAAAAAATAATTGTAAAGCCTGCAAAATTAATAGAAATAGAATTTCAAACGGATATCTCAACTGAAGAATTATGGAATAAAATTTATGAAATTGGAAAACCTATCCAGTATTCTTATCTTGAAGAGAATCTTGAAATTTGGGACCAACAAACTCTATTCAGTGGACCACCCGTATCGGTTGAACCCCCATCAGCATCTTTTCAATTTTCTTGGAAAATCATAAAAAAATTAATGCAGAAAGGAGTGAAAATTGTACCTATTTTACATTCTGCTGGGCTTTCAAGTACTGGTGATAAAATATTAGATTCATTTTTACCATTTCCTGAACGATATGAAATTAGTGAAAATTCTGCCTATCAAATAAAAAACGCGATGGATAATAATAAGAAAATTATAGCACTTGGAACTTCTGTTGTTAGAGCTTTAGAATCAGTTGCGTTCGTAAATAATGGCGATATCAAGGCATCCAGTTCAACAACTGATTTCAAAATTCATAAAACTCATAAAATGAAAATTGTCAATGGTATAATTTCAGGGATGCATATTCCAGAAGAAAGTCATATGCAAATATTACTTGCTTTTACTTCTGAAAAACTTATTTTGGAAGGATATAATAAAGCAATCAAAATTAATTTTCTATGGCACGAATATGGTGATCTTACTTTTATTTATTAGAATAAGAAGGTTATTAATAAAATTATTTTGGTAATTTAAAGAATATTATTGCTGAGATCAGCGGTAAATTCATTTTACCTAGATAATCAAATTATTTTACTTCTCAGATGGTTTTGCGTAAGTTTTAATCGTTTATTCAATTATTAGCTTACATTTTATACTATACTTCATTACGAAAGTATGAATAATTCTGCTAATTTTCACAATAATTTCAAGTTTAATGAAACACAGATTTGCAAGGCAAATCATTTAAATTGATAGGTAATGAATTTCAACTAGAATGGCTGTAAGGAGATATACAGAGAACATCCCAGCATATCCAGTAGAAATCAATTATATGAAAGAAAAAAATTCTTTTGTTGCAAGGATCCCCGATTTAAAATATTGTAGAGCAATAGGTCAAACTCCTGAATTGGCATTGGAAGAATTACAAAAGTCTCTAAAATATACAATTAAAAAAGCACAAGAAAACGGTATTAAATTACCTAAACCCAGCAAATTTGTTGATTAAATTCAATCAAAAGAAATCATCTAAAACCGCAGTTTTAGCCACATGAGCAATAGTATCAGGACCCCGATCTTTACGTGCAGGTAATTCTCTGACCTGGTATTTTTCCATAAGGCTCCCGGAGTACGGAATCATCATTTCAAGTAGTTCCCTTTCAGATGTATTGGTATTAAGCCACTTGATTTCATTTTCCAAAGTAAAAATAAGGGGCATACGATGAAAAATCTCCCCTACAACTTCATTTGGTTCTACTGTTATGACAGCATATTGATATTTAGTTTTTCCCTCATCATCATCGTCAATATACTTATTGTACACACCACCAATTGCAAATAGATCATCATTTTTCATTTTAAAATAAAATGGAATGCTTTTACCATCTTCCTTTTTCCATTCAAAAAATCCGTTAGCTAGAATTAAACACCGACGCTCTTTGAAGGCCTTACCAAATAACCGTTTCTCGTGAATACTCTCTCCTCTAGCTTTGAAAAACTTGTTTCCTTTTACAAAACCCCATCTAAGCCTTACAACCTCATTTTTCCCAGTTTCCTCATTAGGGACTATTCCGACAACTCGATTGGTTGGTTTAATATTGTAAGCTTTGTAATATTCTATTTCTACCTTGTCAACTGGAAACCGTTTTGATATTTCATCTTTATCTGCAAAAAAGGCAAAACGTGAAGGCACATTATTTTGTTTTTTGCTATGTTTAAAAACACACTTATCAATGAATTAGTACAATTTTAGTTTTCTTCTGAAAGAAAATCAACAATTAATTTACTGACTATCTCAGGCTTTTCGTGTTGGACCCAATGTGTTGCATCATCGATGTATTCCAATTTTCCTTGATCACAATATTTGAGACTAGCTTCTGCCATCTCTTTCATTAAAAATTCATCCTTTTTCCCCCATATAATTAGAGTAGGGATAGTGATTTGGCTTTTTACCCCTTTCAATTTCCTTCTAAAAGTTGCTCGATACCAGTTTAACATGCAAGGAATTGCTCTACGTCTCCCCCAAGCTTCTTTATACAACTCCAAATTTGATTTATCAAAAGTTCCTTCAACACTGGTTCGAGATAGAACTTTAGTTAAATTCTCAAAATCATTCTTTTTGAGGGTCATTTGTGGAATTATTGGCCACTGAAAATCAAACATATATTTGCTTTTTTTCCTTTGTTCTGGATTTGTAAAAATGAACTTTCTCATGACTGAATTGTGAGGGACATTTAAAGTGATAATCTTGTGTACTCGATCTGGAAATGTGGCACCAATAAACCAAGTTACTGCAGCTCCCCAATCATGACCAACTACATATGCTTTTTCTTTACCTGAATAATCAATTAATCCAACTATATCTTTTGCGAGTTTATCCAACTTGTAAGAACCGATTCTCCATGGTTTATCACTCAGATTATACCCTCGCTGATCTGGTAGCATTACTTGGTAACCTGCATCAATAACTGCATCAATTTGCTTTCGAAAACTAATCCAAAATTCTGGAAAACCATGTAGAAATATTACAAGTGGGGCTTCTGAATTTCCAGCTCTTGCTACATGGAGAGTAATTCTATTTGTCTCTATAAATTCAAATCGTATTTCAGCCTTCACTTCTAAATTTTACTTTGATTGTGGTTTTTAAAGTATCATCTAAAAGCAAAATTTTCTGAAGCTCTTAGAATTCTTCAAGTACTAAATTTATCGTTTCAGCTGATATTCGTTTTTCACTTATCTTTTGAGTCATTTCAATGTATTCGGGGATATTTTTTACGGCTTCCACAAATTTACGATAATGCTCCTCATCTCTGTACTTTGTTATCATATAATATTCCAAAGGATTATCTTTATTTTTCCAAACACCGATAAGTTCGACACCGTGCTTCGCATATAGTTTTGCAAATAGTGCTCTCCGTTCGATTGGAGGCCCTACAGCAAAGAGGTTCTTATACATTTTATATAACATAGTTCTAGATCGAATATTGATTTTAATTATTAAATGGTTTCTATTATAAAAATAATTCAAAATATGTCAAAAATAAATTATTAACAGGAAATATAAATATGAATTATTGTTTTATTAAATGTAGACAATACCAATTATTGAGTTTTTGATCAAACTCGTTTCATTGCAATCTGTTTGTCAGAATAAGTGGATTGGAATCAAAAATTTAATTGGTCAAAAAAACGTTTTGAAATTATATTTCAAGGAATTAGGAAATGTGGTTTGATTGAAAAAAATTGCCTGTAGTTCTATCACAAAATTAGATTGTACATTTTCCATTTATTTGGAAACAGAGGATGTAAGAGTAATAAAATTCCTAATACATATTAATGAAATACATGATCCGGGTTTTGTCCCAAGATGCCAAGATGATTTAATAGTTGAATATAACCAATACATCAAGAAAATCAAAGCGTTACTTATCAATTGAAAATTAAGAAAACTAGATTATTTCATTACTTATTAATAAAATCTTTAATTAGACATATTTTATCTAATTCAAATGAGTATACTGTCTGATTTTATTGATAGCATTTCTACGTATTATAAAGAAAATATAGAAGACTATGAATTAGCAGGAGTGAGCGGTACGGATTACCTACTTGCACTTCTTCTCTTTGTTGTATATGGGATTATTCTTTTCTTGATTAGAATTCAATTAAAGAGATTTTTAAAAACATTACAAAAAATGGGTGATAAGCCTCGAGAAACCACTTTCATAACTTCTTGTATTAAAATCTTAAGTAAATGGTTTATTTTAATTGTTGCTTTTTACGCTGCTTCGTCTAATATAACTAGTGATCCTGATTTTCCTGATGGAGCAAGAATTGGGGTCAATCTGGTTCTTTTGATTGTTGTGACTAGGTACCTCTTAAAATTCTCTGGACAACTGGTTGATGAAATTTTTGAAGAAATTGTAGAACGAAGACCCGATCTACAGCATTTAGCTGAATTTCTCAAACTATTTGTTAAGGCAATTGTTTGGATTTTTGTTTCATTATGGTTCTTTTTACAATTAGGTGTAAATATTACTGCGTATCTTGCTGGATTAAGTATCTTGGGTTTAGCAATGGCCTTCGCACTTCAAAATGTTATAACCGATGTATTTGCCTCTATTACCCTGTATTTGGATAAACCATTTGAAGTTGGTGACAGTATCAAGGTAGGGACAGATGCAGGTAAAGTAGAGCAAATAGGACTAAGATCTACTCAAATCAGGACCAGTGTTGGCAATTTACTTATCATCTCGAACCGAGAATTAGTATCTAAAAGAATTCATAATAATACAGATATGAAAGAGCGACGGGTTACATTAAATCTAGGAGTAGATTGCACAACCTCTGTTACTAAATTGAAGGAAATACCTCAATGGTCTGAAAACATAATAAACAAAGTTGAAAATACTAGATTTGCAAGAGCACATCTCACAACCCTTGGAACATATAGTTGGGATTTCCAGATTGTTTACTATATTACTACTCCAGCATATGGTACTTTTCTTGATGCTCAGCAAGAAGTAAATCTCAATATCCTTGAGAAATTAGAAAAAGAAGGAATTAATATTCCATATCCCACAAATACTGTTCTTACATCATAATAATATATATTTAATACCCATCTTCGAACCGAATTATTGCTTTTCGGAGAATATTTTCTTTCAAATAAAAAAACTCGATTTTTTCAAGATTACCTATATCATTATTTTGAAAATTAATTTTTGAATAATTCATTTTTTCAAATATTGGGAATTTTTTGTCTATAACAATTAATTCGAAAACATTGAAATTAGTTTCTTGGGTGAAATTATTAAATTCAATAACTCTCAATTTCCCCTGTTTCAGCAACAGGAAAAGGTAATTCCCATTTGTTGTGATTTTAAGAATCTCAGACAATTTCTCTCTAAATGTAAAGACAAGGGTATAGCCATTTTTAACTTCATATATGTATAGAGAATGCTTTGAAGCTAGAAAGAGATAGTTATTATGATATTCCAAATCAATAAAAGAAAAACCACCTATAGGGATTTCATCTATTCGTTGAGCTATAAAATCCAATTTATGCAAGCTACCATCCTTTACTAGCACAAATAATTGTTGATGATCATAAGAAAACGATATAATGCTGGTTTCTAACTCAATCATAATCCATTTGTAGAATAGTATTGAGGGTTGAAGATAAATTAGTAAACCATTTTCTTTAGTGTTGACTAATAGATAGGTTTGTGTAGACAATATGTCCAAAACATGAGGATTTCCGGGACCCCCTGCATCATCAGGTGAAGTGATTTTTATAGACTCATATGAATTATTTTTATCTAAAACTTCAACGGTACCATTAACGTATCCAACATAAATGTTTGAACTATCAATAGTGATGCATGAAGCTTTATGTTTGACATTACTCAATTTAATAGAAAAAACATTTCCACTACGATAATTCACGACATTGATATTGTGTTCGTTGTTAAGTAAAAAAATTTGATCATTTTCAAATACTGTATCAATTAAATTGTTTATCAAATATTTTTCAATCTTAATTTTAGCTCGATCAATGTTAATCATTTTTGAATCATCCGAGTTACTTCGATTTTACACGACCCATTAAGATTGATGTGTTTTAGACATTATTTCTCTTATAGCATCTGAAGCGTGTTTTCTCCCATTTTCTATGAAGACTTTATTTGTCTCTCTCCCATGCCCTGCAGAACCAATTAAATACATGTTGGGATAATCAATTACTTCGTAAGATTTGGTTAGAGAAATTGAAAGATCATCATTTACTGAAATTCCCCATAATCTAAAAAGTTCAACATTGGGTAAAAATCCTGTTAAAATGAATATGAAATCTGCTGGAATAAATATATCTTTTCCTTCATACAATAATTTTAATCCTTCAAGTGTAATTTCTTTAACTTCTGCAGGCATTACTGATTTTATTTCTTTATTTTTTAACCGATTAGCAAGATCAGGTCCTACCCAGTATTTTAAACTAGTTTGAGGTTCTGCATGGGAAATTTTGTATATACATTAAGCTAGTTATGGATATATATCTTCAGGACTTTAAATAGTCAAACCACATAATATTAGAAGTTGCAATCAAAAGATTGCACAAATTAAACTTATTATCTTTAGAAATAAAGGAGTAAGAGGACTAGGTAAGTGTCTACCTGTCGCTTCTTCTAAAAAGAGGAAGACCGGAAAAGCTGGAAGCGTACCGAAAAATCGTAAAGGTCGTCCTACCCTGTTTTTAACAGAATCAGGAATGCTGGTACTCAGTTTACGGATTGAAAATGATCTGCCAGTAGTTAAAGATCACGGAAACACTAACTTTGTTAATTCCAGTAGGATTAGAAGCAGAAGGAAGCACCGTTCATTATTGAACAGAACCTATTTCAACAAAACCTTTTTTGTGTAAAGACAAAGAAGGGAAAGTGATGGCGACATCAGATATAGGGTTGCAGAACGTGAAGTAATCATTTTCTTTGAAATTCGAAAATGTATATACTAAAAATGGTCATGATTATGAATAAGAGTTACTTTAGCTCCATGATGGTATAACTCCAGTGAAACCTCAGCTCCAGAATTTCCTGCACCGATAACCGCTACTTCTTTATCAAAATAAGAGTGGGGTTCCGTATAGTAGTATGATGTATTTGGACCTTTTTCTCCAGGTATACCACCCAGACCATTTGGAGTATCAAAATATCCTGTTGCGATGACTACATGTTTTGCATGAAATGTATGGATCTTTTTCTGATAACGATATATCTCAACTATATTAAGATCAAATCCATCAACTGTCTGGGAGATAGTTTTTACTTCATGATTCAGCTTGATTTTAAGTTGTTCTAACTCTGCAACTCGTCTATAATAATCAAGGACCATTGTTCTATCAGGTTTTAGTGCAGTTGAAGGAAGAGGGTGGCCTCCAATCTCTAGTAAGGCTGCTGTGGTAAAAAATCTCATCTGACTCGGAAAATGAAAAATTGAATTAACTAAAACACCTTTTTCCAAGACAACATATTTCAAATTACTACGTTTTGCTTCTATAGCCGCAGCTAAACCTACTGGGCCCGCACCAATAATGATAACATCAAGCATTTAGTAAGTCAATTGTGAGTTGATTAAAACAATGAATAAATCTATTTTTGAAAACAATAACTCAAGAATTGAAAATCAAATATTGATACGATATTTATCTGAAACTAGTTCAAAGTACTTAGGTTGTAATCATTATTTCTAAATGTCAGAAAAATGATTATTATTGAATTTTGTCTCATAAAAACTTATATTACTTAATAACAACTAAATTCTCATGGCATACGAATTCAAAGATGAAGAAGCAGAAAACATGTGGGTGCTTGGAAATAAAGTTGCGGTAGTAGGACTTTTGATGATTTTCGGTGGAATAATTGGCTTTATTAATTCAACGAGAGGGTTTGATGACGTTGATAATACTAGATCCATCATATTTTCAATACAATTTGTTTTTTTAATTGTGATTGGTATTATTCTTTTTAGACCATCTGATAATTTTAAACGGATTGCAACAAGTGAAGGTAAAGATATAACTGAGCTGATGGAGGCAATTGATGAATTCACTGTCGGATTCCTCATCTCATCCATCTTAATTGGATTAATCGCATTTCTCAATGTGATTTTATTATTTGATAAAGTGTTTTAATAGGTGATATCATGAGTGAATATGAATTCAACGAGAAAGAAAATAAACAATTTGTAGACTTTTCATTAAGATTACTAATTCTATCTGCTACTCTAGGTGCAGCAGGTTTTGTATCAATTATATTGGGATTAATAAGTCCTTTTAGTGCCACAGATGTAATTACAGGTATAGCTTTCGTAGCTATTGGTGTATCGTTATTTTTACCAGTTCAAAATTTTAAAAATATTATTTCTACTAAGGGAAATGACATGAAAGAATTAATGAAAGGTTTCTCCATACTCAATCAAGGATTCACATTTGTGTTAGGAGCTACTTTGTTTCTGCAGATAATGATTTTAATTGGATATTTATTAGATATTTGATTTCAATATTAAATTAGCTTTTTTCAATTTAACTTACGAACTCAATTTAATAAGAATCTCATTTTTCATAATGTGTCCTGTGTTGAGGGCATAGAAGTATATTATTATTAAATTAAAAAAGAAAAAGAAATTTTTGTAATGTAATCAATTTACTTCATTTTCACTTCTTTATTTCTTGTAAAATTAGTGTACCTAATTTAGTAAAGGCGTCTACAACATGTTCGCCGGTTAGAGCACTTGTCTCAATATAATCTAACATTTTTAATTTCTTTACCATCGCTTTTGCATCTTTCTCACTAACTTCTCTTTGATCTGGTAAATCATTTTTATTTCCCACTAAAATGTATTTCCCACCTTTTGCTTTGGAAGATACTTCTTTATACCACGCCTCCAAAGAGGTAAGAGTCTCTTTTCTAGTCAGATCAAATGTGATTAATCCACCTCTTGCACCTTTGTAAAACATTTCTCTAAGTCTGGTAAATGATTGTTCACCTGCAATGTCAAAAATTTGAAGAGCAATATAGGTTTTATCTATTGTTAAATTGTGAAATGACGGTTCCATTCCAATAGTATGAAGGTAACTCTTTGTAAATGAGTTTCTCACAAATCGATTTACAAGGGATGTTTTTCCCACCCTTCCATCTCCTATTAATAGAATTTTGAAAGTATATGCAGGTTCCTTTTTTACCACGTAAAATATTTATCACAACAAAGATAATAATCATTTCTAATATATCTCGATTTAATATCATTCAACGAAGTTCAATTTTATAAATTACTGAAATCTTCCAAAAAATATTGTGATTTTAATAGCTAACCATTACTTTTGCCATTTCTTCTAATACAACTGCAGGATTTTTTGCTTTAACAACTCCCGAAGCTAATAATACACCCGCGCTACCCAATTTTATTGCGGCACCTACATGATCTGCGTTTTTTACTCCGGCACCAGTAAGGGCGATTATATCTTCATTGACTGATCTAACAGCAGCTACTGCCTCCTTTACTACTTCTGGACGGGTTGTTACACTAACATCACCACCAATCAATTCTGGAGGTTCCATGGCAACTGCCCA
Organism: Candidatus Heimdallarchaeota archaeon LC_2; assembly: GCA_001940725.1. Next base: position 56,040 of record MDVR01000024.1, read on the forward strand.
AGGATTAAATGAGCTAACAGCTTGACTCAAATTAATTGTTCCAGCACAAACTATAGTCAAGAGATTATAACTGCGCGCTAGATTAACGCTTTGTTCTAATACACTGATTTCTAATCTACGTTCTGAATGATTTAGAAGGGTTCCACTAATTCCTCCTTCTTTTAGAGCTAATACATCAATATGCCCCGTGGCACTGCCTGGTGAATTGGGGTCAAAGTGTTGGGAAAAAACAGGTATATCTATTTCTTTGGCTATGGACAACATGTCAACCAATTGAGGTACAACAATAATATTTGCACTATACTCCTTTGCAACTTTCTCTGATATAAGAGATAATTCTAAACCTTTTGCACCTCTTGCTTCTAGATACGTCTTAAAATTAAGAACGAGAACTGGTAGATCCACGTATTGCTATAAAATTATTTAGCTTTATTAATTTCTAATTATAATATTTAAAAATTACAAATTCAGCTCATCTTCTGCCATTTTGTTTCCTATCCAAATATATCTTCCGGAGTTATCTTTCCTTACAAGTTCTAATTCACGAAGATCATCAATATATTTTCGAATTTGACCTATTGAAGTACCCATAGTAAATGCTAGCTGAATATCGGATAAGGAACCATGTTTTTTCAAAGCTGCAATTACCTTATAACGAGGATCACTTGCAGCCAATTTTTGAAGTAGATTGAGTTGACCCTGCCACGAGCCAATGACCGAATTTAAACTATCAAGTTGTGAAGCTAATCTCTCTTTTTCATCCGAGACACCTTCTAATTTTTCATTCATTTCCTCAATGAATACATCTCTTTCTCTCAATTCTTCAGTCTTGTTCTCGATTAATTGAGTCAGAGTAACAACTTCATCTTCTAAATTATCTGCTTCTGTTTCAATTTGCTTAGCTAACTCTTCAACTTCTTCTTCTGAAGCCACAACAGTTGGTTTATTGATATATTTTTCAACACCGGGGACTTGAAGCTTATTGTCTTTTATTTCTGTATCAAGTACTATGGGAACAGTTGATGACAAAGCAGAGATTTGTTCTCTAATTCCGCCTAATAAAGCGACTAAATTTTCAATTTTATTGTCAAGATTATCAAAATTTGCTGTCTTTTGAGTAAGTGTATCAACTTGTTTAAGCAAATCCTTTCTTTCGGTTGCTTGAAGCTCCAATAATCCCTTGTATTCATGCAATATTGATGTTAATTTTTTCTCATTGGATTCTAGAAAATTTTCATTTGTAGTAGATTTATCCGCATCCTTCTCATTTGTGCTATCAGAGTAGAGAGGACTAGAGTTCATCTTTTTAACATTACACACTATCTAATAAAAATCATTCACATGGACGACTAGGAAATAAATAAAATATTGTTAAATTTTAGCTGTAGATTCAATTCTAAGCCCTTCATTTTCATCGGGAGTAATATCGAGAAGTTCAGATTTATAAGCTATACCCATCATTTTAGTTATTGATAATCTGTCTTGGTTTCGATTCCCACGAATTAATCTATCAAATTCGATAATTCCAGTAACTATACTACTAATCAAATTCTCAGCAACTGGATCTAGTATCCCTTTAGGTAAAACAAAGAAATGAACTCCTCCAATATTTGTTATTATATCGCTAATCTCTTTAAAGAAATCAAGGAGTTTGGAGGAATCTTCATCAAAGTTATCCTCTTTCAACCAAAGAAGATTATCGACAACAGAGAAACATTTCGCCCTATCCGACTCTTGGAGTTGTAAGATTTTGATATAAGCTTGTTTCAGATAAGTCCGGCGTTTAATATCAATTTTGCCAATCTTTGATGAGGATGCAACATGCGAACTTGTAATGTGCCACATATCAATAAATTCCCATTTTTTGGATTGCTGATGTTTCTCAATGTCCCAGTTATATGCTTTGAATTCTTTTACAAGAATATGTTGTGGACGACTAGAATGTAAATAGTGAGCACGAGAATTTTCTTCGTTTTCAATTAGATTCAACAAAACTTTTTGTACAAATAAAGTACTAAGATTTGAATTTGAAGGTGATAAAATTAATATTATGCTCCCTGCGGGGATACCTTTTTCTTCTGCAAAATCACTACCTAATCGTTGATCCAGGGACAGTAATCCTGTAGAATAAATAACATCTTGATCTGGAGGATTAAATGTTAATGAGCTCATATAACGACCATTTAATTAGAAGTTTTCAAGTTCTCGCAACGCACTTTGTAAATCTGCCAAAAATTCATCTTCTTGAGGAAGTTCTTCTGAAACTGCTTCCATTGGAACTATGGCATCCTGTTGAACAAAATGATCTTCTTCAATGTCTTCAGCAATTAATTCATCTAGGAAACCCTCAATTTGAGTTGAAGCTGAATTGATTGTCATTCGAGCCATACCCAATGCAACATCATTATCGGTTATTAAACACAATACTGCATTACCACAAGACGCTACTAATATTTTACCTTCTTTAAATTCCGCAACCAATGTATTCATAATTTCTAATCCTACATTGTATCCTTGCTGTTCAGATGCTAAGTAAACAGCACTCGAAATAGCGCCCATACTTTCTACATCGCGTAGGTCAAAGTCGAAACGACTAATATGAATCAAGGTTAAACCGGTTTTATCAGCTAAAATTACTCGACTAACTCCAGGTGTTTGTACCATAATATTGTGGCATATATTTTGAATTTCTATCATAATCGTTGAACTCCGATATTATTGCCATTTAAAGTATTTACAAAGACCTTACACAGCGGGTTAATTTATGTTAGAACTAGAATCGATCGAACTAATTCAGCTCTACATACTTAGACTTAATTAACTGGATGCTTAAAAATATATTTCAATTGCTGTGACTTATCGCGATGATAGTTGTTTACTATTTCTATGCTCTGAAACACGATAATTATTGATTAAAAGGATAGTTTTACTAGAAGTAAAAAAATTGGCTTTTGGACTAAAAAATATAATAGAATGATATTTTTTGTTAAATTAGGTAATCATTTTATATATTAAACGTTCTATTAATTTTTGAAATAAGAGGTTGAATTGATATATCAACGTGACATGGAGTTATTGGACCCATTTTGGACTGATAAACTTTACACATATTTTAATGACATAATTTGCAATAACTCACTTGCTTCTTTCATATGACCGATTATTTTCATGGTTCTATCAAGAACGCGATGTGATGCTTCATAGGGTTTCCAACCTGAGGAAGGATCAGCTTCATTGTACAATTTTGTATCTAGTTCAAATGCTTTCTCCGAGGCTTCATCCCTGTTTTCCTCTATTCTCTTTGTAACTGTTAAGGCATCACTAAAGCTTTCAAATATTATTTCGACTCCTTCAGCTAAACATTTACCCATCGATATACATGAGTTTGAAATCGGTTTAATATTTTCCTCAAAAGTTTTGGGTAATCCTGAGCTAAAAGCAGCAAGTGTCCTTGCGGCAATGGCAAATTGATCCAAAACATCATCTAATCTTCTAACGAGATTGGCCCGATCAAGAGCTAAGTAAGGAATATTTTTCTCAGCTGCAAAATGATCATCAAGATCTCTTTGTAGAAGGTCTCCTTCAGTTTCGATTGCTAGAATTTCTTTCATTTTAGGAGTTAAATTGTCTGAATTCAAAAGACATTCTCCGTATATTTCACTTGCTTTTACTATTAATCGTGCAAGTCCGATGATTTTTTCTTTCTGTTCTTTTTGATCCATGTATTATCACCTAAATGTATATGGGCTTAAATATGAGGAACCACATTAAATATGTAGTTAAAGCAGCAGCAAATGGAGTAAGAATGGCACTGACAGCGATTCGCTTCACACTATCCATGTTTACTTTGGAACCATATGCTTTTCCAGTCCCCACAAATGCAGCAACAAGGACATGGGTGCCAGATATAGGTATAAGAAGTGCTGCGGCCACGAATGTGATTAAAGCAGTACTTACCTGAACTGAAACTGCAGTTGTAGGACTCAGTTCCACTACATCATTACCTAAAGTTTTCAACACTCTTCTACCTATGGAAATTAAGCCGATCCCCATAAAAATTCCAGCTAAAAGCAATGGAATTCTAGCAATTATGTCTAATTCTTCTTCCTGTGCTAAAGTTAAATAACTCTTGATAATCGGAGCTACAGCATTACTAACATCATTTGCTCCTCTTGAAAATGAAGTTATGATTACTGCAATAATCAAACCTTTACTGAAGTAAGTTTCAACCCGATCCACATCATCTAAACCCTTAATATAACTTTTTTTGAACCGCATTATACCTTTCATAATGTAATATGAACCCACATATCCTAAGATTGGCGAAATAAACCAGGAGGCAACTATTTTAAGAATTTTAGCTTCATTGATTGTTTCATTTAGGATTAATGATAATGCAACTGTTGACCCAATCATTGTATGTGTGGTTGACAAAGGAAGACCTTTCCAGGAACCTAATATTAGTAGAAGTGCAACACTGAATAATATTGTTAAAATTTGTCCCATTTCTTCGTCAATAGATCGCCCTTCACTAATTCCAGTACCAACTTCTTTGGCAACATTAAATCCAATTGTCACAGCACCTATTGTAAGTATTACAGCACCTATAATGACAGCCTTATTAATCGAAATTAATTTTGCGCCAGTTGCAGGAGCCCAAGTTTCATCATTAGCCCCAATAGCAATCGCTAAAATAAGCGATACCCCAGTGAGGAGAATTAGGTCTGAGCCAATCACTAAAAAACAGTAAATTTCCTTGCAATTAAAATTTACGTGAGACTTTCGGTTATAATTACGACATCTCAAAAAATTCGGCTTAATTTATTAGTCTAAGAATTATATGAAAGATGTGGAATTTTGGTTAAAACGGATGTTACAGTCTGTTTTATTGCTCTTTGAGCCACAGTTAACCATTGTATCGCTTCTTGCTCACCATAAATTTCCTTCAAAATTGTTGATAAAGAATCTTCATTGGATATTTCATCCATTTCGGACCAATTGTTCAATGGTCTAATAAAAGTAAATTGCTGAGTTTTTTCGTTTGTTGGAAAGGGATTTTCATAAACTATCCAGGATTTTTCCAATTTCATTGCTTTTTGAGCTGAAATTAATTTAACAATGAATTGTTGATAAAGTTCGACCATATCTAGATGTACATCGACTGTTTGAATATACTGTAAGTTAGGTAAGCTCACTTAATATCTTATCAAAAAAATAGAGTATATATTGACTAGCTCATTTCCTACTATCTAACCAAAGAAATGTAAATCAAGACTATACGTAAAATTAAATAACAGTTAATTTGTAAAAATTATGCCATAATGACTCGTTTAGCGATTGTCTCAAGAGGGGATTGTAAGTCCAAAGATTGTGGAGAAGTATGTATCAAATATTGTCCTGTAAATTTAACAGGATTACAATGTATTCAGCTTGATGATAAAAAAATAGCCACAATATCAGAATATCTCTGCAATGGTTGTGGAATTTGTGTTAAGAAATGTAATCCTTGGAATGCGATTAAGATAATCAATTTACCCGAGAGTCTTGATACTCAAGTTACTCATCGTTATGGTCAAAATCAGTTCAAACTTCATAGATTACCAATACCATCAAAAGGACAAGTAACTGGACTAGTGGGGCAAAATGGAAGTGGAAAAAGTACTAGCCTAAAGATTCTTTCGGGAGAAATAAAGCCAAATTTAGGCCATTTAAAGGATGATATTCCTGATTGGGATGATATAATTCATCATTATCGAGGTTCAAAATTACAAGCGTATTTCAGACAAATTGCTAACAATGAGCTTAAAATATCAATTAAGCCCCAGGGTGTTGATAAAATCCCAAAAGTTGTGAAGGGAAATGTAAAAACTTTGCTTAATTCTGTTGATGAACGTGGAGTTGTTGATGAATTAAAAGAAAAATTTTCATTAGAAAAAGTATGGAGTAGAAAGATCTCTGTTCTCTCTGGAGGTGAATTGCAAAGGGTCGCAATAGCTGCTACTTTAGCCAAAGATTCAGATGTATATCTTATCGACGAGCCAACGAGCTATCTTGATGTCAAAGAAAGAATGAGAGTGGCCTCAGAAATCCGTGAATTATCAAAAGATAGGATAATGATTGTAGTTGAACATGATTTGGCAGTATTAGATTATCTAAGTGATCAAATCCAATTGTATTATGGTGAAAGTGGAGCATATGGAGTAGTATCAGTTCCGATGTCAGTCAAAGAGGGAATAAATAATTTTCTTGATGGTTATGTTCCTGCAGAAAATATGAGATTTAGACCAGAACCATTAAAATTCATTAGGAGTGAATTAAGTGATCACGATTTCGAACGCCTATATCCTTTAATCAGCTATGGACAAATGACCAAGAAATTTGATAAGTTTTCCCTCGAAATTGAATCAGGAAATCTTTATACAGCAGACATAATTGGAATAATTGGTCCCAATGGTATAGGGAAATCTACATTTGCAAACCTTGTGGCGGGTATTGAAAAACCTAGTACAGTTGACAGCGAAATTGAATTGTTAAGAAAACGAATACTCCCAGAAGAAGACGATGAAGAAGATGAAGAAGATCTTGAAGATGACTTAGTACTAACATTGAGTTATAAACCACAATATCTTGATACTGAGAGTTATGAAACTGTTGAAGAAGTTCTTTTCAGAGCGAACCCTGTATCTACAAGAAGTTCTTTTTTCAAAACGGAATTAATTCGACCTTTGAACTTAGAAGGACTGATGTCTCATCAATTGGACACTTTATCTGGGGGAGAATTGCAAAAGGTTGGGATAGCAAACTGCTTAGCCAAAGAAGCAGATTTATATTTAATTGATGAACCTTCAGCTTTTATTTCTGCTGAAGATAGGGTAATGGTTGGAAAAACGATAAGAAGAATGATCATGCACAGGAGAGCGGCAGGTTTTGTCATTGAACATGATTTAATGTTACAAAGTTATGTTTCTGATCGGATAATTCATTTTACAGGAGAGCCAGGAGTGAGTGGACATGCATCTAAACCAGTATCCACCAGAGAAGGAATGAATTCATTCCTCAAAATACAAAATATCACATTTAGAAGGGATACCAAGACAGGTAGACCGCGTGTGAACAAACCTATGAGTCGAAGAGATCAATCCCAAAAAGATTCAGGAAAATATTATTTAGGATAATAATTAAATTTGTTTTGAATTTCTGATAACAGTTTCATTTAATCTATCTTCCAATAATCCAAGCATTGAGGGTGATGAAGATCTTATTCCAATAATTTCTTCATCTTCTTTTTCATAACCAAATATTATTTCCTCGGAATCACGAATACATGCGTAAAGATCTCTCCCGGGATATTTTCGCAATATCATTCGACCATCATTGTTTATTTTATTGATTAGCCTAGAATCCCCTTCTATGTCAACATCTGCTACAAATGTAATACGAATAGTCGGTTTCAAATTTGATGCATAATCAAGTAATTGAGAACTCAATTTGGGAGTAACAATTGTAACCCTTGTTTTTGTTCTAAGTAACAAATCACTCATTGTGGCGAAAATTGATGGTATACCAACAACCACCCATGTATCAGAAGACCTAGTATAATCGAATGTTTTTGAAAAATTCATTATTGTCTGTAAATCATTTGATCTTCCCTCCATTATAGATTTAATGTATTGGACTCGAGTTGTTAAAGAACCAAAAGAATCTTTTTCTAATTTTGAAAGAGGGGCCAATAATATTTCCTCCAAAAATTTTGTTAGAGTCTTCTTAAATTCTTCAACATGAGGCTCAAGTTTCTCAGCCCACCTATCTAAAAATGGAGCTACATTTTCTTTGGGATAATTAAAGTAAGATATTAATCTCTTTTCCCATTCTGAAAATATAGTATTAAGCCTCTCACTAATATTTTCTATATGTTCATCTAATTTCTCTTTTATTTCCCTACCTTCATTCTTTATTGAGTCACCGAGAACTGATAATGAGGTGTTCAGTTGTTCTTTGAAAGTATTTATACTTTCTTCATCTTTTGAATTGAGGGAATTTAAAGTATCCCCAATCGAATCAGTGATATCTTGTATTCCTGATTTAAAGCTATTTGCGATAGAGCCTGAATTCTCGGATATTGAATTAGTTGTTACTCGAAGAGAATTGCTCATGTCTCTAGCTAATTCTTTGGTTTCAACTAGTGGAGTTAGAATTTTATCATTATCAATATTAATTTCTTTAATTATTTTTGTAAGTTTATCAAATTCATTTTGCAAATCGATTGATGAAATTGGTTTTTCTTCAGCAATTTGATTCTGCAATCTTTCTCTTATAATAATAACCTCGCCTAATATTTCATCTTTGGTCTTCTTTAGATCTAGGACCGATGTTTCAGTCATTTCTATAACTTCTGTTAACTGTTTTGTATTTTTATCAATCTGGACTATAAATTTATCAGACTTTTCTTTTAGAGATTGAAAATCATTTGAATATAAATTTACAACTTCATCAAAAGATTTCAACAAAGACCCAATTACTTCATGCGCTGATTTAAGAATATTTACACGTTGATTCTTCCTTTCAATCAAGTAATTATCAAGTGCGTCACCTTCTTTAATTATACTTATATCAAATTTCTGTGATTGAAGTTCTGCAAAAGATTTGAGTGGATTAATTACCTCTTCTATATTTTTTCTAATCGTCTCATGTTCTTTTTGAATTGAGGTTGGATACTCCCCTTTATCATTTTCTACCTTTTTAACTAATTCTTGAATATCACTAATTAATGGAGTTAATAGGTCTTCAACAATCGAATCAAGCACTTTGTTCATTAATTTTGGAAAGTGTTCAGTGATAACTTTGTTTTTGTCAACTAGAATTTCTTTTTTTGTCATATTCAAAGAAGTAATCATTGAATCCAATGCATACATAGTATCTCTTTCAACAGTTACTGTTTCTTGGAAAAATGGTAAACTAGCATAGTATCTTGGCATTCGTCCCAATGCTTTTTTTACCATACCGAGATCAACTAAATCTCGAACACTTACTAATACTTCACTCAATGTAAGATTGGTTAACTGAACAACTTCACCAACTGAAACTAACCCAGAATCCAAAATTGAGATATAAACACGTTTATCTTGATCAGTAAATCCTAATCGCTCTAAATATTCTTCATTACCGGGAGGTAGAAGATGCCTTCTACTCATATAAAACGATGATTACTAATACAACAAAAAAGTTCATTGTGAAATCTCGATCTATCGACAAAATTGAGTTTAGAATTTGATTATCAAATAGATTAATAATTACTTCATCTAAAAATGGATATAATCATAAAATATGAGTTATTTGCATGAATCTACAATTATCAAAATACTCCATTGTTAGAAAATATTATATTTATTGATAAGATGAAAAAATGTATTAAGTAAAAATCCAATAAATAAGAGAATAAACTTTATTCATATTAAATTATGTAACAATTTAGAAGTTATTAATATGCCAATTCATCAAAAGGACTTTCCTATTTTTCTTGCACTTATGCAAAATCCGATTGGTAATGATGCTGAAATAACAGAAATTGCGAACAAAATATTAAGTTCAAGTCAACCAACAAAACAATTTTCCCTTACTACAATTCATAGAAGAATTAAAAAAATGGAAGAACAGCAATTTTTACAAGGTGTTGCTGCTTATGTTGACTATAATTTATTAGGTCTTGAACAACATATTTTCATTATTGAAATAGAAGCAATTGATTGGGAAAACAATATTACAATTATGGAAAAGTATTGTGATTTACATCCCTATACATATTTTCGTGATAGAATTTTTGGAGCTGTCGATGGGCTAATTTGTTATTTTACAATCCCAGATAATGAAAAAGCTGAAATCTTAGTTTTAAAAGGATTGAATAAATTCAAAGACAAAAAAATAATTTCTAAATACAAACATTACAAAATGGATTTCAGAAAATATTATCCTGGTTCATTAGAAAAATATAAATTGCAAACTGGAAGTTGGGAAATTAATTTTGACAGTATATCAGAAATTATGAAGAAAAAATCAAATAATTTTCAATTTCCAATTGTGAAAAAAGAGAATATATTGGAAAAATTATCAATATATGATTTGGCAATTATAAGGGAAATGACAAGAAATGCAAGAAGAAGTCAAAATGATATCTTGGAAGAATTATTCAATGGAGAATCTGTGATAGGGCAAGAATATATAAAATATGTAGGAGATTTCCCTGAATCTAAACAGAGTTTCTCAAGACGATTAAAATTTCTAAATGATCGCCAAATATTTACTGAATATAGATTACATTTTGATCTAGAAGACTTTGGGATGTTCAACCACATTTTATACATATTCGATTTTGAATCCAATAAATTAAATAATTTAATTGAAATAATCGAAAATGGTACACTCCCTTTCCCATGTGGAATTTCTGCATCTAATGAGAAAATTGTAGTTTGGATAAATTTACCGCCCAATACATTTACCAAATTAACAAATATAATATTAAACAATTTCAAAAATGTTCAAATTTTTATTTTTGGTTATAATCTTACACGATATTTACCATGGCACGAAAACTTAGATATTAAAAAACATGAGTGGAAATCCTCTGAAGAATGGATGATAAGCAATCCAATGGAATCATTAAATCTAGATTAGTTTTATGAATTAACATTACAATTAATACAAAACATATATATTTCAAATAATTAAGTCTTAATTACAAGAAATGAAAATTAAGCACCACTCATTATTTTTTCTTATAATCATTATTTTAGCACTGAATTCTATGCAATCAACGTCAGGAGTTCCTTACAAAACTAATGCAATAATTACTGATGCATTTTATGGTGATTATGATGAAATGGTGGGACTTGTTTCTGATGATTTGGAAGACGATGTGAGAGTCAATGTAACACTTTCCGTATTTGATCCAAAACAATACGTTATAGTTTACATTTATTTGTCTGTTAAGCTCCCTTCAGGTACTTTGTTCTCTTATATTTTTGAAATTCAGATATTTAAAGATACAAAAATGTATCAAACAGAGTTTTACTTTGTTTTACTTAATATTGCGACAGAGCCTGGATGGTATGATGTGACAGTATCTGCATTGGGAGAACGAGATCCATGGGGTTTAGAGGATGAATTTACATTTGATCCACCTGGATCTACAAACACCACACCAGTATAAAATAAATCTCGATTTTTCAATTATAATTCCCCCCCTAAAAACTATATATTCTAGTAGGAACTATCTTCAATTAGTGTTTCATGATATACTTGAAACTCGGATTCCAAAATTACAAACTGAAAGAATACTTCTTCATCTTGATTTAGATGCTTTTTTTGCAGCTGTAGAAATCAGAAAAAATCCCAGTTTACAGGGAAAAAAACTCATAGTAGGAAATAAAAGTGCCAGAAAAACTGGCAGAGGAGTTGTACTAACATGTTCTTATGAAGCACGAGTTTACGGTGTAAGATCAGGCATGTCAATGCTAGAAGCTTTACAAAGATGCCCTGATGCAGAGATAAGTAACGATGCAAGAGAGGAATATAGGTCAACTTCGAAAAGAATTATGGCTTTTCTCAAGGAATTTAACACACCTATTTCGATTACAAGTGTTGATGAAGCATATCTTGACCTTACAGATATTGTAAACTCGTATTCTGAAGCTTATTATTTGGCATTATATATTCAGAAGACTATTACTGAAAGAGAGAAAATAACCTGTTCAATTGGTATAGGTCCAACATTAAAAATTGCAAAAATTGGATCTGATTTTAATAAACCCAATGGAACCACCGTGGTTACTCCAAATAAAATTCAAAGCTTTTTATTTAATCAAAAATTAACAAATATTCCTGGAATAGGAAAAAAAACTGGATCGAGACTTCAAGAAAAGGGATATTATACCTGTGGAGATTTACTTAACAAAAATGAAAATGAACTCGTTGAATTATTAGGAGAATATGGAAGTTATCTGTGGAAAATTTTTAATGGTCAAACTACTAATTATATCAAAACTCGAGGATTACGTAAATCAATTTCACATGAACGAACCTTTCATGGCAAACCTCTGGAACTTGATAAATTTAATTATTACTTGATGAAATTATTTAATAAAACCCATGAAGCTTTGATGAGTAAAAATTTAGCAGTTCGAACTTTATCCATTAAAGTAAGATATAACGGATTTGATACTATTACACGTGCATTTTCACTGTCTTCACCTACAATAGATCGAGATATCATTTTAACAAAATTACAAGATATGACAAAAGAATATTTTTTAGATCCGAGAGGAATTCGATTGTTGGGAGTTCGTTTCTCAAATCTTGTTAAATTAGATGAAAACGAAACTTTAGATAATTTTTTTAATTGAATAATGAATTAATTTCATTTTAATTTATTCAACAAAAGTCGAGCATAGGACCTTATTTTAATTGAACTATCAGTTAATGCGATGTCTAATATTTTTTCCAAATGTTCTCTTTTTTCTGATGATAGAACCTCGCGATTTGCAAAAATTTCATGAAGCTCATCAATAATTTGTTTTCTAATGTTTGTCTCCTGCGTTTTTAATAATTCAATTATAAAATCACAAGATTCCTTTTGCTCAAGTGTAGAAATGAATTTTCTAATTATAGTTCCAGCGGAGTGAAAGTTCAACCTTCCAATTTCGTCCATATTCACTGTGTTGTTAATAAACAATCTAAGTAATATTCTTGCTGGAGGCCAGTAACCATCTTCTTCATTCTTCATTTTTGAAAGATAGTCAGACTCCGTCATGAGATTCTTCAAGGACAATATCTCATTTTCTGATATTTCAAGAAATCGAGAAATTAGAAATTCAAATAGTTCATATGCACTTTCCTTTGTTTCTTCAGATTGTTCATGTTGCATGGCAATTATAGTACGATTTAGTATCTTGTTAATATGATTTGGTGAACCAACTAGTTTTACTCCATTTTCTCTATTTTCAAAATAAAAATTAGAAGATTTCAATCCTTGATAACAAAGTAATCGATTTGAATTGTCTGGATCATCCCTTGCCATATTTAACATTATTTTAAGTGGGAGAAGGCAGATTGCTAGTTTTCTAAGTCTATGAGGATGGATTTCTGAGATCCTCATATCCTCATATAGGGCATTTAATTTTTCTCCAAAGAACATTTCAAGATTTTCCTCTGAGTAATCTTCCAAATTAATATAATCAATATCTATTGAATTTTCTATCATTCCATTCCAAATATCAAAATATGCATCCCACTGATTTTCTTCAATGAAAGAGTAATTAGGTATTACAAAATTACTAAGAATTTTAATTACTGATTTTCGCAATTTTTTATCTCTAAATTTCAGAGAATTTAACAAATAATCATCAAGTGAGTTGAGAATTGGAAATTCCTCTTTCTCCCAATCTATCCTATTCCAAATGAACCATTTATCAGAATTTGTTGATGTAGATCGTTCTAGATCTCCTTTGACATCTAAAACTGCTTGTCTGATAATAAAATTATCTTTAAATATATTTCTAAAACTTTGATCGAGGTAGGATCTAGGTTCTAGAGTATTAGGGTGTTCAGTAATAGCTTTTGCAAACATATATTTTTGTTCATATGTGCATTCACTATCAAATATTTGAGATAACAAAGATAGAACTTTAGATGAAGGCATCAACTCCAATTCTCTACCCCGGAATAATTTCGCTACGAATTCATTAATTGAAGGAGAATTCCTCATTAAGGCTTTAAAAAGAGCTTCTCTTATTTCATCAGTTTCTGATTCTGCGTATGCTTTGACAATTTCTCTGATGGAAGAAGGAAATAAAACACCATTTTCAACAAATCTGAGCATCTTCCTCAGAGACTTATCTCCTAACTGATTTATTGTAAAAATGATAAAACTTTTTTGAAGTAATTTATCTTGCTCATTTTCTATTGCTTTCCAAAGATAAGGTCTAAAGTCATTGTGCCAATTTTTTGCAATCTCAGCTAGAGCCTTTTCTCTTTTATCTTTATTCGGGTGAAGAAGATCACGTATAATTTCTTCAACGTCAGCCATAGCTCTCTGAATTTCAACAAAATTATCTAGTATATCTTATTTAATATATATACAATTCAAGGTAGCAAATTCAAAGGAAAATTAATGTGATCTAAAAATTTGTATCTGGTTTATTTTTCAAAGAATTCGAAAAGTCATTGTTAGAAAGATTATTAATATGATGATAAAAAATATTGATTTTTCAGCCGAGAATTTTTTCTCCTTTATTAGATAAAATAACCATACAGCATTAATCAATAGCAAAATTGATGTAGAAACAAAAATGGTGCTCTGATCAATTGATCCAATTAATAATCCTGAAATACCAAATACAAGACTTAAATTCCAGATTAATTTTCCGATCTGGGCAGAAATGCCTAATTGATATTGACCTTTCTTAAGAGCACTAAACATCAAAAAAAACTCTTCTCCATTTGTTACAAATGCCATAATTACTAAACCAAAAAATGATTCACTAATGTTTGAAATTTCTATGATTTCTTTCGCTGAAATCACTAATAGTTCACCTCCAAGGACTATTAAGAGAAATCCTAATAATAATCGCAAAGTTAAATTGATTCCAGTTAATTCATCTTCCTCATCATCCTTTTCTACCGATTCTATGTATATGTATTTTTTTTGTAATCTAATACTGTACGCTATTGTTACTGGAAAACAAATGATTGCAATGATAGAAAACAATAATAAATTTGCTGGGAAAATCATTGCTAAAATTAGATTAATTACTAGAATGATAAATATGGATGGGTAAAACAAGGGGAACGCTTGTTGGTTAGGTTTTAGGAATAAAAATGGAATCGCAAATGCAATAGCAATGGCAAAAATTGAATTACCAATTAAATTACCAATAGAAAGCAAGGGTAAGTCATTAGCTGCAGCAAAAATTGAAGCAGAACTTTCTTCTATCTCTATTCCAAGGAAAATAACTCCAAATACAATTGGGGAAAGTTTGAAATGTTCAAGATATTCAATAACCTCTTCAACCATGAATTCGCAGAAAAAAAAAGGATAAGATAACCCAAAACAAAAAGCAGAATCCAAATAAATAATGACACGTTTCACATTAAGAATGTGAATAAATAATATTATGATACTTCAAAGAAGTCTGATCCACTTAATATCATCTAGATTAGTAAATAAATGACTAAAATGTATAATAATGTTAGATAAAAAAAAATTGGATCAAAGGAAAAATTGGATAGAATACCCTTTAGTTAGAAATTTTCTATTCGATCGGGTAGAGCATTTTCAAAAAGAATAAGTATAGAAAAAATTGTACTGAATTTGCTCAGTTTCAAACTTTGTTGTTTTGAGACAGGGTTAAGTGTGGGTTAGTAGCTCAGCCCGGGAGAGCGCAGGACTGAAGTTCTCAGTCCAATGGGCTTTATCAGCTATCCTGATGCCGCGTGTTCAAATCACGCCTAACCCACCATTTTTTTTAGTATTGCTTATTTTAACTTGTTAATGTGCTTAACATTATCATTAATGTTTCCAGAGAACCATCTATTTCTATTTGACCCGAACTCAAGGCATGTTCAATATTTGTTGAACCATCACCCAATCCTAAGAAAGTTGATTCGTCCATGTTTAAAGTAATATCTGAGCCATCAATTTTACCTTCTAATGCTGAAATTTTATTTTCATGTATTTTTATCCAAAATGATTCTTGGTCGACATTAAATTGACATGTTAAACTAATCCCCTGAGCTTTCTCTGGTTTGAAGAGACCTTTAATCCCTAAAATTGCCCATCCAGGTCTAGCATAATCTTCACCTTGTCCTCTCTCCAAATATAAACTTCCCCACTGAATAATTGATATAAGAATATCTTCCAAACCCCTTCCATGATCTGTAAGATCATAAGCGAGCACATCAGCAGGAGACGGAAGTCTAATTTTTGCAATAATGTCACTAATCTCTAATTGTTTTAATCGATTTGCTAGCAGGTTTGTTCCTATTCCAGGTAAATTTTGTAATAGATTTTTAAATCTTTTAGGTCCAGTTAACAACTCTCTAATTATCAGTAAAGTCCATCTTTCTCCAATGATATCCAAAGATCTTGCAATAGCGCAATACTGACCGTACTGACGAATACTCATAATGTTAATTATGAAATATGATTAATAAATTTATTTATATATGGTGTATGATTTAATAACATATTTTAAATACTTTAAAATTATATAGTAAAAATAGAACAAGTATGAATAGTATGAATTTAAATGAAGTATTGAAAACTGCCTTACTTCGTAATTCCCTCTTCTCATTTACTGCAGGGCTAATATTACTAATTTTTGGTGGAGTTTTCAGCTCAACATTCGGGATGAATAGCGGATTGATATTAAGAATAATTGGAATTGTATTAATAATTTTTGCATTACAAATTCGAGGATTAGCTTCCAATCCAGAAAAACAGGAATGGATGGGATGGTATGCTTCAATTAATGATATCTTCTGGATGATTGGTAGTATTATTTTATTAACTGTACAACCCTTAGATATTTCCCTTTCAGGAAAATTGGTAATAATTATTATAGCAACAGTAGTTGGCTATTTTGCTTACGCTCAGCTAAAAGCGATTGCGGCAATAACTTCTTTCTATGAATTAAGTAGAGAAGTTAATGTCCCAGTTGAAATCCTGTGGCCAGTAATATCTGATGTTAATGGATTTCAAAAATATGCACAAAGTATCTCATCGACCTTAGTTGTAAGCGGAAAGGAAGAAGGGATGGTAAGAAGGTGTTATGATCTGAAGAAACAAGGTTGGAATGAAACTTGTGTTAAGTGGATTGAAGGGGAAATGTATGTCATGATCTGAAAAACTAACTTTTCTTGTATGTTCAGCGAATAGAATACAAACGTCACCGTATCCTCCAGTTACTACACTGGAATAGTATAATACTTGTCTCCGCAAGGAGAGTATTGCTTCCTTCCACTTGGTTTATTCAAGTAAGCTAACTCGACCAAGATGGGATTTTCATACTTTTTGACCATCGCAAGATCATTCTCGAACATCCATCAAGATTTGATAATCTGACTAGCAGTTCGTAACGACGGATACAGGAACAGAAAATCGCTACTTTCTTTTTTACTGTATATGGACTTCCTTTTCTCTTGCGAGATCCAGCCTTCGGTGTATTCTCAAAATCCTTATTGGTTTAAGAAATCGACCTAGTCCCACTTTATTCTTACACTCATCTAATATAAACTGGATGACAGTATATTGTAAGTGAAATTGTAACAATTATAACCACTTCTCAATTGAAAAACTAACTTTTTTGTTCATGGATGTCGATACAAGCGATTATCCTTATCCTTTTCACAAATTCCAAGGTACTTGGAGTGTAAATTATATTGATAGCGAAAGTTCTGTAATCACTTTAAGTTATGATTATCTTCCAAAATATGGAATTATAGGTAAAATAATGATGAACCGAATGTTCATAAAAATCGCAAAGGATATGATTAATGATATCATAGATCAATATTTGATAGAAGTGGAACAATTAAAAATTACTAATTAATTTTTCAATTTCATTCAGGTAAAATAATCCAAGCATCTTTCTTATGAAATCCTATATGCGGATAATACGAGTCAGCCTTAGGAGCTGAAAATAAAAATAGCATTACATCCTTTCCAATATTATTTCTTGTTTCTTCAACTAATTTCTTTCCAATGCCCTTACCTTGATACTTAGTATGGACTGCTAAATCTGATAAATAGGCACAATAAGAAAAATCGGTAATACTTCTTGATACTCCCACTAATAGATCCTCATCCCACGCAGTGATGATAAGATCGGCATGCTTAAGCATCTTATCAATCCTATCCGGCTCTTCAATTGGTCTTCTTTCACCAAGAGTTGAAGCTTTTAAAATTTGAATAAACTGTTCTTTGCTTATTCTAACATCATTTTTGTATTGAATTTCAGTCACAAGTGATTAATTAGAGATAAATTAAATAAATTAACCATTGGGCTCAAGGGTTTATGAAAAATCAAATTCAATTGAATTTAGTAAGTCTGTATCTAGAGATTTAAAACTTTTAAGGAGAGAGAAGGATTACCGATTATGTAAACACTATTTCCTAAGGGAAGTTTACAAATTGGCATCACTGTGGCCCAGTGGTGTAGCTCGGCCAATCATCGTTTGTTTTTTGATGAATCAGACGTGTTGAATTTTAGGCTTTCATACCTTGAGGGTATCACTCAAAGTGAAGTCCCTTAAAGACCCGGGTTCAAATCCCGGCTGGGTCACCATTTTATTTTTGTTCAAACTTTTGATTTAACGAAATTGGTTTTCCCAGTTACCAGTCTTTAAGAACTGACTAGTCGAGGTTATTCTATTGGAAAATACTACGAAGGATGTAAGCTTAAGCAGTCTACAAATACAAAAGGGTATATTTCATTATGCAAAAGCAGATTGGAAATATTATCTTGTCGGTATTTTTGCCATGTTTGCAGGTGTCCAAGCAAATTTGTTTCAGCCTTTGTTGATTCAAAAGATAATCGATGAAATTATTATTGAAGGCAATTCAGAGAATTTTATCCTTTATACCTTGGGGATTTTTGGTTTAGCAGTAGTAGCAGGTATTTTCAATTATTCTAACAGATATTTTAATGATAAAGCAGCAGAAAAGACAATTTTCAACCTCCGAAACATTGCGTTTGAAAAACTGCAGCACCAATCTCTAAGATATTATAATGCTCAATCAACCGGTCAAATAATTAGTAAAGTAACTTCAGATATGGAAATTATAAAATCATATCTTAGGCGTAATTTTCGTCTAGGTTTAAATTCGATTTACTACTATACATCTATTGGATTAATCATTTATTTTACTCAGCCACGCTTTTTAATTGTGTTCTTTTTGCTGTTACCACTTCTATTTGGAATTTCTCTAATCTATGCTAAGAAAACCCGACCTTTGTTCAAACAGAGAAGGCGAGAATATGGAGAGATATCGAATCTAGTACAGGAAAGTATAGGATCAATTGAAACCATCAGAGCTTATACTCAAGAAGATTATGAATTAAAACAATTCGAACAAAAAAATCAAGAATATCTTGATTTATACATTAAGACAGAGGTAATTAGAAGATTAACTCTTCCAGTAGCATTACTTTTAGTTTCATTTGGAAGTGTTGCAATTTTATATATTGGGGGACTTCAAATTATTACTTCATCATCATCAGGAAATGGGATCACTATCGGTCAATTAATCCAATTCAATTTATACATGTTGCAACTAACTACTCCAACAAGACTCCTTGGTAACTTTATAGTAGGATATACTCAAGTCAATGTCTCGGGCAATAGGGTACTTGAAATCGTTTACAGTGAATCTGAAATAAAAGAGGATGATAATGCAGAAATATTAACGAATCCAGCTGGTGGTTTAGAATTTGTAGATGTTAATTTTTCATATGACGATAATTACAGAGTTCTAAGTAATGTTTCACTAATAACAAATCCAGGAGAAAAAATTGCTATACTCGGTGCTACGGGTTCTGGAAAGACGACTTTAATACAATTGATCCCTAGATTTTTTGATCCTTCCTCTGGATTAATTAAAATTGATAATAAAGATATAAGACTATATACATTAAATTCATTGCGTCAAGCTATTGGAATCGTAAGTCAAGATACTTTTTTGTTTAGTAGATCGATTAGAGATAACATCAGTTTTGGTAAACCAAATGCAACCGAAAGTGAAATAATTTCCGCTGCTAAGGTTGCTAAAGCACATGAATACATAATGAGATTTCCAGAGGCTTATGATACTATAATTGGAGAAAGAGGAATAACTCTATCTGGAGGACAACAACAGCGTTTATCAATAGCGAGAACCTTATTGATAAATCCTAAAATACTCATTTTGGATGATAGTACTAGCTCAGTCGATGCCCAAACAGAATCTGAAATCCAAGAAGCTCTCAAAACACTTCTTGAAAATAGAACTACAATTATTATCACACAAAAAATCTCCTCTGCTCGATTAGCAGATATGATTTATGTGATGGATCAAGGAGAAATAGTTGAAAAAGGAACACATGAAGAGTTAAATGAACTAAAAGGGTTATATTACGAAATTTACAAAACTCAGGAAGACCCTAAAATAAGAGAAGAACTATTAACAATTCTAAGGAGGTCAACAAGCTAATGTATATGATGCGAAGCTCATCTGAAAATAAAGATAGGGAAAAATTAGTCTCTGACAGGGATCTTTTCCGATTTGCATTGAGTTATATTAAACCTCATAAGAAAGGGATTACCATTTCTATCATTTTAGTAATTCTAGCCTCCTTTATAGGATTACTACCTGAATTGATGATTAAAAAAATTATTGATAATGATATCCCGAAAAACGACAAAGAAGGGCTGTTAAATTCAGTTACTATTATGATTATAATATATTTGGTTTCCTGGGTAATTGGATTCATATATGCATATTTGATAGTAAAAATTGGTCAGACAACGATTTTTAATGTTAGAAATGACATGTATACTAAATTACTCAATCAATCGCAAACATATTATGACCATAATCAATCTGGTAGGATTAATTCAAAATTAACAAATGACGTTGATACCTTATCCAATTTTCTTTCCTCCTCATTAGTTGGTCTTGTAGCCTCTATTTTTCAACTTTCAGGAATATTAATAATAATGTTCTATTTTGATATAACCCTATCACTCATCAGTTTTGCAGTGGTACCATTGCTATTTTTGTTGGCTTATGTCATACGAGTACCAATTAGAAATATATCGATGAAGCGCAGGAAAACGATTTCTGATGTAACATCGAATCTAGCAGAAAATATATCAGGTGCTCAGGTATCTAAATCATTTACAAGAGAAAAAGTGAATCTTCAAGAATTTACTGCAGCCAATAAAGAAAACTATGATGTGTCTATTCGAGCCACTTCATTATTTGCAATCATTACTCCGGCTATTGGACTTATTTCCGCTTTAGGTACAATGTTAATATTGGGTTATGCAGGTTATCAAAATGCTGTCATCGGTTCAAACAAATATTCACCTGGGACAATAGCTGTTTTCATGGCATATTTAACTAGATTTTTTCAACCAATAATCACACTTTCCATGTTTTATAGTGTGTACCAATCTGCTTTGGCTTCATTAGAACGAATTTATCTCTTCTTGCATGAAGACGTTACGGTAGAGGAAATCGAAAATCCAGCGAAAATGAAGATTACAAATGGATCCATTCGATTTGAAAATGTTGATTTTGCATATAAGAAAGATATGCCAATTTTTCAGAATCTCAACGTCACAATTGAAGGTGGAAAGACCTTAGCATTAGTTGGTACAACGGGTGCTGGAAAATCTTCTTTTGTAAAGTTAATTTCCCGTGTATATGACATTCAAAATGGATCAATAGAGATCGATGGTCAAGATGTTTCATCACTTTCTTTACATTCATTAAGAAAATCGATTGGTTTAGTTCCTCAAGAACCTAGATTATTCAACACAACGATATTAGAGAACCTGAGGTATGGAAATCCTGAAATATCAAATATTGATTTGAAGCAAAAGATGAGTGAGATCGGATTTGATGAAATAATAAAATCATTACCCGAAGGGTATGAAACAATAGTCAATGAAGGTGGAAAAAGATTATCTCGAGGTCAAAGGCAGTTAATTGCATTTGGGAGGGCTTTAATAAAGGACCCCGATATTTTAATTCTTGATGAAGCTACAAGTAATCTAGATCCGATTGGAGAACTGAGGATACAAAAGGCATTGAAAAAAATACTGCCTAATAGAACTGCGATTATTGTAGCACACAGATTATCAACAATTCGAAACGCAGATAGGATTTTAGTTCTAGAAAATGGAGAAATTGTTCAAGATGGTACTCATCAATTTTTAGTTTTTGAAGATGGAAATTATCAGAAAATGTATTTGAAACAGGTGTCTGAACCAATGGAAGATAAAGAATTGGCTGCTAAGATATTACAGAAAAAATAGTAAAATTCTTTTAGATCAATCATTTTTTGCTATTTAAGAAGGTTTATGAAGAAATTGATCATTCCCAATTAACTCTCTAATTTGATTTATTGTATTCAAATATTGTGAAATAGCTTTCGGATCGCTAATTTCTGGGATAAAAAATCCAAGTTGATGTAATAAACCTAACCAATCTAAAAGAACATCATTTTGAATAATTTTTTCATTTTCTAGTATATAAATCAAAAATCCGCGATATGAAATAAATTTGTTGGTAGGCTTTATTCCTATGAGATGCCCTTTGTGCATTCCTTCAAATTGGACATCTACCCATACTTCATTACCTTTAGATACCAAATTGGAAAGCTTTACTTTAAAATCATCTAATCCATCAAAAAGAAGCTTCATTCTTTCAATTAATGCATCAGCTCCACCCAATTCCAAATCAATCTTCTCATTTTCCTCTGAAAAAGATAGAGCACGTTGCATAGATGTAATTCCTTTCCTTGTCGCATGATAATTTTTGTGGATGTAAAATCTTAATCGTTCATAATCTTTATCGTTAACAGCTGAAAAAAAATTACGAATAACAGCTTCATTTTTTTTCTCTTCTGTCACAAAGAAAAAATGATTACTTCATTATTAAACCATTACAGTTTTGATGCGGTTGCATGATTAATATTTTTGGATCAATTTTCAAGAATTAAATTGAGCTAATTAACATCTTACAATCACAAACCCTAATGTTATAAAAATTCAAAATATTGATGATTTAGATTGAATATCCGTCTAGTTAGATCAGAAGATATTGATATTGTATCAAAAATAATTGTAGAAGGACTCGATGATAGAGATAGTGAAATCAAAGAAAAAGTAATGGAAGAAATAAAGTTATTTAACAAAGTGCATTTCAATTATTATTATTTGGCTGAATTGGAAAATGAAGTTGTGGGAGTGTTACAGGTTCTTGATTATGAAAAGATTTTCCATGTCAGTGTCTTATCAATTTTGAAAACTCACCAAGGTAAAGATATTGGTTCACATTTACTTAAATCAATTTTACTTAATTTGAAAAATATACAATTAATTCAGGTTTATTCTAATGATGCCGCAAAAGAATTTTATCTAAAACAAGGTTTTAGATATGTAGAATCGGCTTGTCTTTACGAAATTAACACAATAAATATTCATCTTGATCAACAAAATCATGACATAGAAGTAACAACAAAATTAATGAAATGGATGTTAGACCTTGATAAGTTAACAACAGGATATTCAAAAAGACCATTATTCGAATTACTTATTGAGCTGGGAGCTAAAATAATCACATATGGAAAATCTGGTTATGTTTTATTATACAATAACACGATAGGACCCGTACTAGCAAAGAATTTTGAAATAGCGATTAATTTAATTATAAAAGCTATTGAACTCGGTGGAAAGTACATAACGATTTTAGAACCTCAACTCTCACATTACAAAAACTCTACAAAAATAACAATGAGGAATTTGGATATAGGCCATAAAATGAGGTTTGGGGATAGTTTAGATAAAAATTTGGACTTAGAATTTGCAATTCATAGTTTCGGATTTAGTTGATATTGTTATATTGAAATAAACAATTTATGGAAATGAATTTTCAGGTTACCCTTCTTTTTCTCAATGCGATGATCATTACCGGAATAGAAATGATGATGGCAAAAAATGAAAGTGGACTGTCAGAATCCTGAGTTTGTGTATTTGCTTCTGCAAAGGAATCTCGCCCTCCTATTTGATCCCAACTATTCGTAAAAGTGACAGGAGATTCGTTAAATACACTATCATCAGTTGGTTCTTCCAATACAATGGTGAGTGCTGTATAATTTGGAACCACAATACCATATGAAACTGCAATATCAACAATTTCGTCTTTGAGGTTTTGATCTGTAGGATTAATTAATAATAAATCTAATAATTTATTTATTGTATTATGAGCCCATATCAATTCTACATGTGGATTGTCACCTGCGCTTGCAGCATCTGCAGAATTTGGATATACCATATTCCCTGTGGAATATTGAATTGTAGTGGTAATCTGAAGTGTATCAGTAAATAAACCGGTTGACATAATTTCTGTCCCATTAAATAAAGCACCTTTGATTGAATTGGGCAGTGGATAAACACTTAGTGCATTTGCATAACCAATCATTACACCCACAGCTATTGGAACAGCAAAATGTTCATAGAATAATTCTAATTTGGCAACAGCTTCATCTCCTGGTAATATTTTTTCGAATATACCATTAGTTTCAAAAGCAATCGAGCCCATTAAACCTTCATCAGTAGCGTCTCCAAATGCAATTGAGAAAATAGGCACGTTATTTGTGTTTGCTACATTCATATTAGTCAAAATAGACTGTGTATTTGTTACTCCCTCAGTTGGGTCCCCATCAGATAGAAATGCAATTGCTTTTGCTGTATCTGTTGAGGAAAATAAGGATAGACCCCCTACCAGAGCAGAATTAATATTTGTACCCCCTCCTGCATTCAGATTGTTTACCCAAAAAATTGCGTCATCCTTATTTGTGGAAGTTGCTAAATCAGATTCTCCCCACATCGATATTGAAGATGATGCAAATTTAACAACATTGAAAAGATCAGTACTACCTAAGGTATTGATCATTGCAACAAATGCTTCTTTAGCCTGAGTCAATTTTGTTCCACTCATTGATCCAGAGACATCAATAATGAAAACATATTCTCTAATTTCCCTATCAGCTATATCTTGTATTTCAGGAGCGAATAGATAAGCAAAGAAATTATCAGTCCCATTACTATGAGTAATCAATTTCCCACCAATATATAGAACATCCAAAGAATACCGAGAAATTAATTTCTGATTTAAGATAAAATCATTTTGGGAAAATTGTAACTGTACTCCTTCTGAAATTGAAGATCGGA
Source organism: Candidatus Heimdallarchaeota archaeon LC_2 (assembly GCA_001940725.1). Next base: position 81,030 of record MDVR01000024.1, read on the forward strand.
ATACTCCAATTAATCCATCAACATAAGAGCTTATTACTGTGGAGAGAGAAGAAATAATTCTTAAATTTAGATCAAAATCAATTGCAGTTGTATAAATCGGTGTGTACAATTCAAATTTGTAAACTCCAAGTTGTCTTGTTATGTAACCCTCAAAGAAAGCATCCAAATATAATACAAATCCTGCTTTGACATTTATTTCAAATGTGTAAAAATCATTATAATAGGTTACTAATACTGCACTTTTATTGGCACTAATTGAATCATTGAATATTTGCTGTGCTTGCTGTATCGGAAATACTTTTCCCCAATAAGTATCATCACCCATATTAGCTGATACATTACTGAGATATAGACTTGTAGGAGCCTTCATTTGATACTCCAATAAAGTATCAGTTCCCGAAGCTTGATTATCAAAAACCAATGAATATGTAATATTGGCAAAATTGTCGATTATTTCGCCATCGATAGCCAAGGATGTTGGCTCGAGTCCAGTTTGTCCGTTGACGGTTTCAAGTTGGAATTGAAAAGTGGTAACAGACAAAAAGATTATAGATAACAAAAGTATATGATTAATTCTTCTCATATATAACTGATATAATATTGTGTCAAGAACATAATTAAAGTATTTGTTTCACATGGCACACATATCACATTGTTGAAACTGAATAAATAAGGGGTAGATGAATTGTGAGTGAGATATTCCTAAGTTGATATCAAATCTTTCAACGGTTTATTTTTACACTATTATATGATTATATAATAAATTGAACAACAATTCAATAAATATTATTGCAGATAGCCCGGCCTATACGCAAAGCTTGATTGATAGATCACGCATAGAAGTGAATTTAGGAACTTTATTTTAATGTAGATTTCAAAGTCTTCATAACCAATGAAAATACTTGCAAATAATATGAGTGAATTGTTCATAGTAAGATTAACACCAAATCAAGAAAAAATGAGATCAAATGTTGAAGAAAAACAAATGCTTGGCAAAGGCCACTCTGAATATGTTGAGAAATTAGTAGATGATAAAGTAATTCTTTTTGGAGGACCAATAGAAGGGAAACCTGGTGGTTTGTTGGTTGTTACAGCAAAGTCTATTCGAGAAGTTGAAAATTTGTTTAATGAAGATCCTATGATTAAAAATGAATATCTGTTTACTGAAGTTAATAAATGGACCATAAAACATGGAAAGTTAGAATATTAGTTTCGAGTCGATAAAAATTATTAACCAGCGATTGAATTAATTTATTTTGGTTTTCATCATGGATCGATCTGTCGAGGCAATGATGGGTCATCCGGTAATATTTTTATTTTTCCTTCCCTGCCAAGAGAAACTTGTTTCTGTCCATTAAACAGTTTGCACCATCCATTTGTAATCCCAATAACTTGTCCAACCTTAAAATTTTCACCAGTATTAACCCCCCATAATGAAAGGACAGAAGTGCCAGTCTCATCCGCGATGAGTAAATTCCAAACAAATTTCATCCCCCGAGCTCTAGAACCGACTCTATTAGGGCCTTGCCTAGATATTATACGCACACGTAAAATGTCAAAAGTATTGCTAGCTTCTAATTCCGATATTTTCACCAATTTCACCCAAAAATAAATAAATTAAACTTATATTTTAATTATTCAAATCTAAATCTTCAATTTTGTGAATTTAATATAATTTAATGTTAAAATATTCGATCTATGTTTGATAGAAAACTTTTGACTAAAGGAATTGAATCTTTTGAAAAATCCATTGATGTTTAGACCGTATAATTTAAACATTCCAGATATAACCTGCAATATAAGATGAAACCCAATTATTTTGTGGTTTCGGGCCTGTAGCTCAGCCTGGTTAGAGCACTTGGCTCATAAAGGCTTCTACAAATAGAATTTGCCTTGTGATACCGAGTAGTCGGGGGTTCAAATCCCCTCAGGCCCATTTTTTTAATATTTTGCTTAATTCTTGAGATGAATTGTTATACTCAAAAAATATCAAAGAAATTCAACAAGCTACATATCCAAGAAAATACCAACAACGAAGAAATCCAACCGTCAGTGTATTCAATCAAATCATTTATCTAAGGTATGTTAGGAAGGAAATAAGATGGAGTTCTGTGAGAACTGTGACGCTTTGCTCGTCCCCAAAAAAATAAATGGCCAGGTTGTTGCTAATTGTCCTGATTGTGATTTCGTAAAAAAAGATGGAAAATTAGAAACAATTTCTATTACTGATGATTCGCGATCTGGTGATCCTGAAGGGGGAAAAATGTTGGTTCTTGAAGAAAATAGTAATTTTATTGCAGGTAGACCTCGCAAAGAAATGTTCTGTGACAATTGTCAATCAAATCAAGAAATTGAATACTGGGAAATTCAAACCAGAAGCGCTGATGAAGCACCAACTCGATTTTTTAGATGCACAAATTGTGATAAAAACTGGCGAGAATACGATTAGTTATTTCAATTTCAGAAATTAATGCAATAAATCAAAGCAATGAACAATTAATGTAAATGATTATTTAAATTGAAATGATGAATAACAAAATAATTAGATAATGGCGATAAAAATCTCAATAGAGCTCGTCATATTGAGGGTTAACGAATAATGAAATTAGTGTTACAAGAAGCCAAATTAATGAGATTATTAGTCGATGCTATGTCTGCGGTAGCGTTGGAGGTAGTTATTGAGATAGGTGAAAATGGGTTTAGAGCGCAAGCAAGAGATCAGGGATCTACCTGGGCAGTTGATGTATTCATTCATAAAGATGAATTCTCAAAATGGGATTCCAATGAAACAATGACATTTATGATAGACTTGAAGGATTTTTCTGATTTCGTTAAAACAGCTAGGGCTAATGATGAATTAGCAATAGAATATAATGAAAAAGATACATTAGATTTAACTCTTGATTCTACAGAAATTACAAAAAATCTTTCATTAAGACTCAGGGATGTTGGTGATTTCAAATTTATGAAAATTACTGAACGACCATTTTTTGCAACAATTGAGCTAAATAGTGTGTTATTTGGCGAAGCCATAAAAGCAGCAGAATTAGGTGATGAGCATGTTTCGATGACCTTATCTAAAGCTAAATTGTATTTTGAGGCACAGGCAACTTCTAGAAAAGCTGAAGCAACAATTAACTTTGAAGGAAATGATAGTGTTTCTGTTATCGAATTTCAAGATGGAGAATTTACAGGAAGAGATGGTGAGACCCATCCTATTCCTGATCACCATACATCAACTTATGGTCTTAAATATCTCAAACATATCTCTAAATTAGGAAAATCTGATAGTTCATTCAAAATATCTATGTCACATCAAAATCCATTGAGGGTAATAATTTATCCAAAAGGAGAAGAAACTTCCTATGTAGCTTTTGCTGTTGCTCCAAGAGTAAGGGATAATGAATAAATTTATCTCTTAGGTGATAATTCTGACCATTTACGATATAGTTCTTAATGCATGGAAGCGCGAAAGACTAAGCTCCAGCCTATTAGAACTAGATACTGATTTCTATGCCAAATGTAGAGAGTATATGGTACACTTAGAAACCCAAGCAAAAAATGATAAAGATGAATTAGTGTCGAAATTATTTCGCAAAAGATGGACTCGAGTAAATTATTTAATAAATGATTTCTTGACTTTGAGAATGCAAAAGCAGATTACTGGAATTCTTTCAGGTACGGATTTCACTAAAAAATTACCAATTGAGGAAATGGATCTCAGTAAAATTCTGCATAATCAACTAGCATCATTTCGAGATAAGGTACTAGGAATAGAATCTAATAATGAAATAAAAGATATAGATGAAACTATTGAAGAAGGATATTCGTTTGCAGTCTTTACACAAAATGAAAATAATGAATCAGTTGGTTTAGATTTAAACACATATGGACCGTTTGAGAAAGGAGATTTTGCAATACTACCAAAAGTAAATGTTAGAAATTATTTAATTAGATCCAAGATCGAAGAAATTGATATTGATCACAATAATGGGTAAAAATATTAATTCAAAACTTCGATAATTTCTCCATTGATTACTGCTTTTCCAGAAGCTGGCTGAGCTAATACTTCTGAACAATCATCTGCAGAGCATACCACTATTGTTTTAGCATGATTGAAAACAATAGTTTCTGTTGAGCATTCGTTACACTTTACCTTAACGAAATTACTATTTGGTTGAGATATTAAATCCATATATCAAGTAGTTAACAAATGACAATTAAAGGTATAGATAAAAACCTCTACCAAAAATCAGCGAGATAATATATTATATTGAAATTAAATGATTCAACTTTTTCTTGAACTAACAAGCTATTTTCTAATTAATATAGCGGTTTTCAATATTCTCTACATATAAGACGTAATTATTATTGTAAAAAAAAAGGTATATTAATCACTTCTAATTTGGTTTAAATACAGGAATTAAATGTCACTAGAAGTAACCCCTATTCGATTGATTATGTTCACGTCAGAGGACTGTGTATACTGTCCACCTGTTCATGAAATAGTTAAAGAGGTTGTGGGGTCTGGAATGCAAGATCTAGTCCACGTCTCAACAATTGATGTAAATGATGATCCAGATACTGCATCTCAATATGAAATAATGGCATTACCTTCATTAGTCATTAATGAATCAATTGTATTACAAGGTGGAATGGATGATGATTCTGTTAGGGACCTCCTATGGTCAACATTAATGAGTCATGCTTTGACAACTGAAGAAGCTCTAGAGTTGACAACAAATTCTTTACTTTCAATTACAATGAATGCGATGGATTCATTAAGTGGTTCACGTATTCTTAGGCCAACAGTTGGGGATTTCTCCCATGTTGGAGTCTATCAACAATATTTGTTAAGTCTATATAGTCTTGATCCTTTAATTCCTTTCTTACTTTACAAAGCAGGCTACCAATTGGGAATGGTAGGAATGATGCATCATGTATTGACATTATTGCACCCTCCTCTTGGGAAAACATCAAAACGTACATCTAAGTTTAAACACCTGGCTCGAGCATTGGAATTATATTTCTCTGATCGAGAACTACTTCCAACCCAACTTGCTGCAGATGCCAAAGTTGTTGAATTCACAGACACTAAATTTGTTATTCGAGTAAGAGAATTAGCTTCCGCATCAATAAAAATTGATGTAGGTGAACCAATGTGTGGTTTCACGGCTGGCCAACTTGCAGGTGTAACAGCGGTGGTAATGGGAGAAATTAATGGCCTTGTTCGTTGCACTGAAACTCACTGTATGGCAAATGGAGCGGATTTTTGCTCTTTTAGTATATCGATAGCAGAAAAAACCCCATTTACATTGCCCCCTCTTGAAACGCAGGAAGAAAGAGCAGAAAGAAGACAAAATTTCTATGAAGTAATCCATGAAATGACTACTTTAATTCAAGATAGCCAAATCATGAGGAAGATTCAAAGAACAACTGCTCGGGATTTTATTCACATTTCTGTACTACAACCAATCATCGTGTCATTGAAATTTCTTGACCGTTTATCAGGAACTATTTTATTCAATGGTGGAAAAGAACTCGGAATATTTGGTCCGGGTAAGCCTTTATTGTACAGACTCGTACAAGAATCAGCTGTTCAAGTACCATTGTCTTTTGATGTGGGAGTTGCCCTATTATATGACTATTTATCCCACCCATTAACCTCACTAGGGAGAGAGTTTGGGAAAATCCATCTAATCAAAAATGATGATAATAGTTATATCTTTGAAATAGAAGATAACGCAGCAATTGCTGGGATGTCCACTGCGTCTTTAGGACATACATTTTGTGATTTTCAAGCAGGTTTTTTTGCAGGAAGATTACACATACTTATTGGAGTTGACCCCTCAGTAAAAGAGATTGATTGTCAAGGTATGGGGTCTGAAACATGTAAATTTTTGATTAAATTAAATAGATAATGAATTAATACTTTGAAATTTTATAAAAAATATAACTCATTATACAATTACTAGATCGTAAATCAATTTATAGATGATGATTTGCATCAAAACTAAGTATGTCAAGAAGAGTACGTCGAACCGTTAATGATATGGATGACCTTCTTCCAAGTGAATTAATTGAAACAACATCTTCATCCACAACTGCTGACCTTGCAAGCATAGTTTCAGGGTTAGAGAATCAAATGGATGAAATTGTTGATAAATATGAAAAACAAATTGAAGAACTCAGTAACCGTCTAGAATCAATAGAAAATGACTTCAAACAAGTTGTCGAAGCACTAAAATCTGGTGGTCCTTAATTAAAAATAAATAATATTGAAATTATATATTCTTTAAATTAGAGGTTAATTTGGTGTAAAATCGCAACAGTTAAAGTCTAGGACATGTATCTGATTAATGTGAATTTTTAATCTTGAGTGCGCGATCAAGATTACATAGTTCAACAGAGGATGACATATTGACTGTTAGTGACGTAGACCGTCAAACTCTTTTAAATATGGTTGAAGATGTAGCTGGACCTGAAGTTAGAGAAGTCACAATTATTTTACTCACTCACAAAGGTGAATTAACAGACGAAATCATTGCTGAAGAATTGAATATTAAACTCAATCAAGTTCGAAAAGCTCTTTATCGATTACATGACTTAGAACTGGCGGATTTTCGAAGAATTAGAGATAAAACAACTGGATGGTTTATTTTTTATTGGAAATTACATCCTGATAAAATCAAGGATTTAGTAACCACTAAACAAAAAAATGTGTTATTAAGAATTCAATCAAGGCTGGGTTATGAGGAGGGAAACATGTTTTTCAGTTGTTTAACCCCTGGATGTAATAGAGTTACTTTCCAAACGGCTATGGAACAAGATTTCATATGTGAAATATGTGAAAATCGATTGGAATCATATGATAATTCTAGAATAATTACGGTGTTGCAAAAGAAAGTAACGCAACTTGAGGATATTCTAAATATACAAAAATAATTTTGTTTTAATTTAATCTGAATCGTCTAAATCTTTTTCTAAATCTTTCAAATCTTTTTCAAGGTCGCTAGTATCCTCACCAGTTTTTACTGAAGATTCTGGAGTTGATATGGTTGTTGTAGCTGCGGTTGGTAAAGCACCATGCGATTCACTTTCCATTTCTAATTCTAAAGAAGCAAGTTGATCATCAATTGCATCTACCATGTCTCCATCTAAATCGATTTCTAAACCACTTACATCAGATAAAGAGTCTGTCATAAAGCTAATTCTTTCTCTTTGATCTTCCATTTCAACCATGGTACGTTCAACATCTGCAGGTGAAATTTGAGTGAGTGTCTCTTCAATAACTTCACTTCCAATTTTTAATGCAGATACGGTTTCAGAAGTTGATTGTGCTGTTGAGATGGTATCAATTTGAGTGCTTAGATTCAGACTCATATTCTGAATTTGATTATATCTCTGTGCATACAAACTACTTCGAGTTAATGCCTGCTTAGCACCAATTTTGTTTCCTGATCTTAATAATGATTTAGCTGCAATTTTTTCTTCATCAGATTTTCGAAGCTGATTTCTTCCTTCAACCTCCAAAGAATTTAATTGCTTCTTCAGTTTCTGAATAGCTTCAGCTTTATTATCGGTTTGACCTTTCTTTTCTTTTCCAAATAACCATTCTTTGATACCCAATTTTATTCCTCCTCATTTCGCAGAGCTTCGATTTCTTTCTCGAGATCTGAGGTTTTTGTAGATGGAAGAGGCAAACCCGCTGACGCAGTTAAACCAACTTCAACACCATATTCTGTCAATAGACTGTCTATCTCAAGTTCATCTGTATCACCTTCAAACAAGTTATCCATGCTGTCTTCCATGATTTCAGATGTTTCTTCAATTCCGTCTAAAGCTCTCTGCATATCACCAACAAGGTGATCAATTTCTGGTAAATTCAAGGATTGATTCGCATTAATGAGAGTTTTTGCGACTCCTTTCATTTCCCCAGCAATACTTTGAACTGCATCTGCACGTTCAAGCTTGAATAATAACCCATCTATTTTACTTATAAGACTTTGATATCCACGAGCCCATTTTCTTGATCGAACGGTATCTTGAGCATACATACGAGCTGCCTGCATATCTCCTTTTTGAATTGCTTGTCTAATCTTTCTTTCAGTCTGTCTTTCAGTATTTTCTAACTTTTTCATAGATTTATTTAATCGCCGATTAACCATCTTAAGATTAATAAGATGCTCACGATTCGATTTTTTGCCAGAATTTCCACTGACCAACCAGTTAAAGAGATCTCTCATAAATTTTCACTTTTAATTTTTTACCAATCCTAGGATTGATCTTCATCTACAATTAAAAGAGGAATTCACTATAATAAAACCTTCGCAACTTCAGTATTCAAAGAATCTAAATATACCCAAGAGAATTGCTTATTTGTTCAAGTCTATTGAGGACTATTCTAGAGTTCTAATAAAAATTAACAAATAATAGAAATTTATTAAATTAAAAATTGATATTAATTGACTAGATAAGAGCAACCTTATTACTTGGATTGTTAATTTTATATCGATCTAGCTCATCCCAAGTTCTAGCAAATTCCTATTTTTTCTTGTGTTCAGCTATTCATTCTTGTGTTTTATAATAGAAAGCTCATTGATTACTCTCAACGAGCTTTTTTAATCAAATAATCATTTGAATTTAGGATGAACTAGATCAATCGAACCTTCCGCTGGATAATAATAACATTCATCATCGACCTAAAGTTTTAGCTGATATTGACCTTCTTCCATTTCATCTCAATCAAAATCACTAACAACTTTTTCAAGATCTTAGGATGATGCCTTAAATTAATTAACTTACGGAAGAGGAAATTTTTCTAGATATTTCTCACATTCTTCTCTTAGACTCTCTGTCACATCCTCAGGATAAATCCAATCTCCATCTTCAAATCCATCAATTATATTAATAACTGCCTGCATCTTCTCACCTTTAGTATTTGCAAAATAACTAATTAGATTAGTTTCTTCTTCTTGAGTAATATTATTAATGAATGTCAAAACGACTTGATACCCTGTTCTATCATGAGAAATCTCTACCAAAGTTTTGGTGACATCTTTTTTATGACTCTTATAATCTAATAATAAATGCCCTTTGATTTTTTGTCTACTTAGAATAGATTTGATTATCTTGTTCTCCTGATATAAAATATTATTTTCATTAAATTCATAACTCAGGTAATAGATCCTATCAATGTCTTCCAGTTCAATTATTTTTCTATCATATATTTCCTTTATACCCTCAGGTGAGGTATAATCAGATAAATAATAATCCAGTTCCTCGTCAGCGCTCTCCCAGAGCCAACAATTAGGATGACCTATCTCACAACTTTCTTCATCGTGTGTGAGGCTACAACTTTCATGGAATTTCTCCATTTCATCAACAATAACGATATCCTCTAGAGTGAACGGTACATCAATTTTTCCCAGATATTTACTTAATAAAACAAAGATATCCCAATCAATATCATACCTATATTCTACTTTGCAATGATACTCCTCAAATTCAAGAGGTTGAGAAATGCTTCCCCAAAGCTGTCGCATCACTCCCATTAGTTCCTCCACTGAGTCAAATACCTTATACACTTGCTTAGAAATCTTACCAGATTTTTTGGAATAAATCTTCATTTCAATACCCTCTTCATATGCTAATTCAACACCAACATAGGTAACATTCAAGGTCTCGGTTTCGGGGATATAGGGATCTACTGAAGGTATCTCTTCAATATTACAGGGAATTAATTGTATATTTCTTATATTCCAATTCTTTAATTCATCCACACGCATTTTAAGCTTTCTCACTTCAGACCAATCATCTTTCAACCATAGATATCTCTCTGATCCGATATACCCACTACATATGGGAATAATATCTAGTATTTCAAAATTAGCTAATGTCACGTCTGGATGACTAACTTGCCAGTGTATTTCACTTAATTCATCATAATCTGTGAATTTAAACATACCTTTGGTATCTTCAAATCTAATAATAGAATATTCACTACCTATCTCAATGACTCCCTGCTCTTCATCCCTAATCACATCATTGTCCAGAGAAAGATAGTAAAGACTTCGTGATTCCAACTGTTTCCATATATTTGCGATATTAAACATGTATTTTATATTGGATATCATCTCGTAACCCAGAGTATATAGCATCCAGGTACTGAATTGTTTCCACAGTTGTATTATATGATTATCTCTTAGGGGATATCTAACCCTCAATGCAAGAAATATCAAATTGTACCAATTGGTATTCTTTTCAAAATTGTCATAATTCATATCTAATCCACAATAAGTCTTGTAGAAATTATACCGGTATTCCTCAATTAATGGTATAAGATTTATGCCCAAACTGGATTCGGCAAGAATTATAGATTGAGGTATGTTTTCATCAAAATCCTCAAGAATATATTCTAATTCCTCTCGATCTGATATAAATGACATGACATCATCTAGTGCTTCTACAACTTCGGTTCTCTTCCCGAATTCATTGCTATATGGTACCCTGTATGTTCTCTGATACATTTTATTTATTCTTTTGAAAGGATTACGAGATCTAAACTCTCGATTTACTTTCTTTTTCCCATCATCTACGAAAGGTAGATGGAAAAGTCGAATAGGCTTTTCTTTTTTACCCAGCTTGCTATATTCAAGAGTTAAGTTATCAAATGAATAATCTGCTCTAATATGTGCAATCAAATCATACACTTCTTCAAGTTTTATTCTTGATAGATTGCGGCTCTCATCGATTTTCTTCCTTCTATCAGTTTTATCGAACTTTCTTGCAATCCCTGTTAACGCAGGACATAATGTGATTTCTACATCTTCTTTATCTCTGATAATTACCCGGACATCATCATACATTGGTTTTTTACTTTTCTTAGGTGGAACTGGTAAATTATAAGTAATATTGGTAATATAATTTTTTCTCTTGCTATATTCCCTGTAAGGTAGTATACAACGATCCTTATATATTTTTGAAGTGTTTACATCTTTGACTGCACGATCAATAAGATATATGTGATCTGAATTTAAATTTTCTAATATAATTTGTTCCATCTCCCAAGGACGAGTTATCATGGTTTTGCTATCTGCCCAACCAGTAATAACCACTGGTTTTCTGATTTGTCTGAGCATATCTATATCTGGATTTGATATATCCATTGGAATTATTTCTACTAGATCAAGCACCTCGACTGGTAATCTCATTCTTTTTATCTTAAAATCAGAATACACACCGAGAGTATCAAAAACAATTATCTCACCATGTTCCTCTACTGCAGTTTTGATGCAGTCATACACAGCGGCAATATTTGCAGCTGTCTTACCAAAATTAATGTTTGAAGCAGCTGTCGTATATAGAGTTACATTTTGGTTTTCTGGATTTTCTGCAAATAATTGAGGAATATATGGTGTCTTCTCACCCGCTTTGGGATATTTACGCAATAATTCAATATTATGAAAATCTTTGAAAACGACTGCAATTTCTTCATTCTCAGGAGAGATATATCTACCACTCAAATCTTTATAATTTTCTTTAATATAACTTGGGAGTGAATACAATAAATTATGAATCTTATCTCGTAAATTACGTTTTTCTGCCTTAACTCCTACAACTGCTTGAAGTGGTACATATTGAACTTTTCTTAGAATTGCCTGCATCTCATTGACTATCATATGTGAGTAGGAATTCAATTGATTGGATGCATGGCTATTCATTGCATTGGATACTGTTGAATGCCATTCATCAATAGGTTCCAGTTTGATAACTGGTTTTGGTTGTTTAAGCTCGGGTCTTCCCCTCACTGGTTTAGATTCGAAATCATATGCACCATTGGTTTTAGTTTTTAGGTCTAGAATAATCACAGGGATCCATAGATACCGATTTTTCCTTAGAATTCTTTTAAAAATAACAAAATCAATTTTGGCTGATTTTTTACTTGCAATAGGTAATTCTGCCACTACTAAATACCCGGAATTATTCTGTATGTATTTATCTCCATTGAAAACTATATCTCTAAGGCTATATGGATGTGGCAATCCAGACATTATCTCCTGATGCCTGATGGTACCAATTTTTTTATTCTCTATTTCGAATAGTTCTACTACTCTCATATAGAATTTATCATTTATATAGGAATCATCAATTTCATCCCTTATCTGCTTGAATAACTTGTTATTTGTGTTAGGTAATTCTAGTTGAGTTACTCTGTGTACTACATGATTGATTTCCCTATCGTATTTGGCCAATCTAATCACATCGTACAGGTCCTTGTCCATATCTAATATACTCTGATATTCTTTTTCAACAGATTTTCTCCCTTGTCCCCCTCCAGCATAAATATAATCAATGTAGGGTTTGAATTTGAACAGAAGTGTAAGCAAGTATCGTGTGGCTGTATATGAGTTCACTCTATAGATAAACAAATGGTGACAAAGAAACCACATGTGTGCTCTTGTCATATCGATCAAATCCAGGGATGGAATATTGGGATGAGTGATGGTAACGAATGCATGTTTTTGGGATATATATCCCCTATCCTTACCAATATTTTCAGTTGAAATTGGCAATGGATAATACTCCTCTGCAAATGCACGCATAAGAGCACCTGCAATATTGAATAACATATTTAATGGATCCATATCTCCAGTGGAGTCCTGAAATCTCTTGAATACTGTATTTCCATACCTACTACTAGATTCGAAAATCAATCTAAGAAAATTCTTACGTAAGTTAGATTCTGATTTTCTAAGTTCATCAAAATCTCTATTTTGTTTCCATAAATTCATTGCTGATTTATATTGATCATCAATTATTTTTGTGATATGTTTGAGATCCTTGGTGTTGATTTGTTTTGATAATCTCTTTATAGAACTCAGGGATCTGAGCATGCCAGTAACTAGCATATCCCCAAAATCGTCCATATGAGTGGATCTACTCTTGATTTATTAATATTTATTTATAATCAATTGAACTATTGTTATTTTTTGAAACATAGTGAATACACCATTTTATATAGCTATTATTTTTATAATTTCACGAAAATAGTAATCGAAGATTTCGTATTGAAAATCAAATTTTAATTAACTTATTGGTAAATAATTTAACTTCATTTAGGATATTTTCATTTTTTCGTATACATGTAGATTTGTGGCGTGTACTAATAATTTTCATATACTTATTGGTAAATTTTAACATCATAATTCATTCTATTTTGATTATTCTCTTAAAGTTACCTAGATATGTTGATCCACATATAATTGTCATCATACGTAAGTGTAATAAAATATACATTTTTCTAAGATTAGTATATTAGAAAACTTTTTGTTCTTAGGAAACTTGACTTTCAATTAACATTGCAGTAGTTTAAATAGTAAATTACCTAGATTTATCATGATCATACGTAAGTGTAATAAAATATGATTAGATGAATTGGGGTAAAATCTCATGGCAAAAAAAGGTGTTATCACTTCAGTTACAGTTCCTATAAATTATTCTATAGTAGGAAAGTACGAACTGAGAAGACTAACACAAATTGTCAAGAGAGATTCTCATGTAATCGATAAATATCTAGGAATTATTCAATATCATCAAAAATTTCTGTTACAATTCAAAAAAGGTGAGTATTCTGGAAAATTGGATGAATTAACACTTTCAACGCGCCATGGTAGAAGACCTCAGCATGATTTGAAAAGTAAATTTCCAAGGATTTCTCATAACGAATTGCTGGAATGTAGAGATGGTGCTTTAGGTTTATTCAAAAGTTATCTTGAAC
>MDVR01000025.1 GCA_001940725.1 Candidatus Heimdallarchaeota archaeon LC_2
TTTGCATATCATTATTAAATAGTGGAGCCAGACGTCTTCTAATACCAAGATTACTCTTCATTTGAGGTTGGGGTGCGTAATATTTCCACATAAAATTACGAGTGTCTTCATCAACTAGTGCTAGTGTCAATTCATCATGATTACGTAGAAAAGTGGCCCACTGACATGAATTAGGAACATTAATTAGATTTTTTATAATTGGAATTATGGCTTTAGGATTTTCTTTTGCAACAGCTAAAAAAATATTTGTCATTAAGGGAAAATGAAAAGCCATGTGGAATTCATCATTATCATCTCCAAAATACAATATTAACTCTTCCGGTATCATATTTGCTTCCGCAAGCAACACTTTTTCCTCACCTTTATATTTTTCATCTATATAGGCTCTCAATCGTTTAATGTATTGATGAGTTTCCTTAAGATTTTCACAGCTAGTACCTTCTTTTTCAAATAAATATGGGACGGCATCAATTCTAAAACCATCTAAACCTTTTTTTAGCCAAAAATCAACAACTCTTAACATCTCAGATTGTACTTCTTCAGAGTCAAAATTTAAATCTGGTTGACTCGAATAAAATCTATGCCAATAGTATTCAGATGTATTCTCATCGTATTTCCAGTTAGAATCTTCGGTATCAAAAAAAATAATTGGGGCATCTAAATATTTTTGGTTAGTTTTATTCCAAACATAATAATGACGTTTTGATGAATTTATAGATTTTCTCGAGTCCTTAAACCAATCATGCTGATCTGATGTATGATTAAGTACGAGATCTGCGATCACTCTGATTCCCAAACTGTGTGCTTTCTCAATAAAATATTCAAAATCAGTTAAAGTTCCAATATCCGGATGTATATTATAATAGTCTGATATATCGTATCCATCATCTTTGAGGGGAGAAGGATAGTAAGGTAATATCCATAAGCAATCAATTCCTAGATCTTTAAGATAATCTAGTTTCTCAGACAATCCAATGAAATCTCCAATGCCATCACCATTTCTATCATAAAACGATTTAATTGAAACTTCATAGAAAATTGCATTTTTAAACCATTGTTTATTAGATTTCAAATTTCTGAATCGGCTCCTGATAAAATCTATTGATGTTAAATGAATCTAATTGATTAAATTTTTTCATATTAACATCTTATTTTAAATACCATATGTAAGTAATTAATCAATTGAATTGGTATTTGATTGGAATTGTGCCAATCGATATGGAAATTGTCAAAAACGGATTTTCTTAAGAACAAATTAATACAAAAAGCCGGGATAAACTTGTTGTAATGAGTGAAATATTTGGAAGTGTTGAATAAATAAATAGTTAATATATTATATCAGGGCAAGAGAATATTTACTTTTGTATCGATATTAAATAAATTCATTTTTTCACTTTCCCAATTGATAAATGCTGTTTCTTCTATTTTACCATCATATTTCCCATCTACTAGAATAGCACATGATAATCTAGTCTCATCCTCAAACAACACAGTAACCAATGAACCTGCACCGAGATATTCAACTACATCAACTATAACCTTAATACTATTTTCAACAGGTTTTTGGTTTATAGAAATGTGTTCAGGTCTAATACCAATATTTATTTTTGAATAATCTTGCAATTTATCACCAATTTCTTGAGGAATATTAATATCAAATGTTCCAAGTCTAAGTTTGGTTCCGTCAGAATTACTCCTGACTTCACATTTAAAGAAATTCATTGATGGTGAACCTATAAAGCCTGCTACAAATTCATTTGCAGGTTGGTTGTAAACTTCATCAGGGGTCCCAACTTGTTGAATTACTCCATTATCCATTATAGTTATTCGGTTGGCCATACTCATTGCCTCAACCTGATCATGAGTCACATAAACGAATGTTGTTTGCACTTGTCTATGTAATTTCTTAATATGAGCACGCATTTGTACTCGTAGTTTAGCATCTAAATTTGATAGTGGTTCATCAAGTAGAAAAACCGTTGGATCTCTAACAATTGCTCTACCAAGAGCAACTCTTTGTCTTTGTCCACCACTCAATTCCTTTGGCTTCCGATCGAGTAATTCTCCAATACCTAGAATTTTGGCAGCTCTATTTACTCGTTCCTCAATATCTGATTTGTCAATTTTAGCTAGTTTAAGGCCAAATGACATGTTCTCTTTGACATTCATATGAGGATATAATGCGTACGATTGAAATACCATTGCTACTTTGCGATCATTAGGTGGCAATTCAGTAACATCATGTTCATCAAAAAAGATTTGACCAGTCGTTACGTACTCTAATCCTGCAATTAAATTTAGTGTGGTAGTTTTACCACAACCAGATGGACCGACAAGAACCATAAACTCTTTGTCTTCAATTTCTAAATCAATTCCTTTAAGAACTTCAACTTTGCCAAATTTTTTGTTTGTACTTATTAATTTAATTGATACCATATTTTAATTACTCCTGGTAAATTGAAGGAAACATTTATTTTGTAATTTCTGTTCACTCATCCTTTTACCGCTCCTGCTGTAATACCTTTTATTATATTTTTTTGCAAAATAAGGACAAGTATAATTAATGGTAATGTTGCAATTATGGAGGCGGTACCGAGTACCAAAGAGGGTGACCACGGTATCCCAATTATTTCAGAGGCTGATTTTTCAAATAATAATATAGCCAATGGTACAGTCCTGAATTCTTTGTTCCCCGTCAAAAACATTCTTGCAAATAACAATTCATTCCAAGCAAATATAAATACCATCATCCAAGTTGTAAAAATTCCAGGCCTTGTTAGAGGTAAAAGAATTTTTCGGAAAATTTGAAAATTACTAGCTCCATCAACTTTCGCGGCTAACATTAGCTCATTAGGAACTTCTGCAAAGAAACTTCGCAATAGAAAAACCCCCAGTGGCAGATTAAAAGCTACGTAGGGTATTAACAAAGGTAAGAGTGGTCCTGGATATGGACCGATTGTATCTAATATCCTTTCAATCCCTATGTATTTTAAAATCTCTACATTTCGTAAATTTAAACCGTGATCTGATAAATAATTGATAAATCGATCGATAGATACATCTCGTAAGTTTATACCTCTATCTGACAGATAATTGGTCTGAAGAAGATATGGAATAATTATGATTATTGGAGGTAAACTACTCATTGCAAATATCATTAATATGAATGCTGTTTGGAATTTGAATTCATATTTCGCTAAAATCACAGCAACTAAAGATCCAATAATTACCACCAAAGTTGCAGTCAAACTTGCTAAGATTACACTATTAATTAATGCTTTAGTGAAATCTGCTTCTGAACCAGAAAATAGTATCTTATAACTTTGAATGCTTCGATACTTTGGTAAGAATTCAAATTCGCTTTGGGGAGGTGAAGATTCAGAACACCCTTTATCCTTGTCTATTCTTAAACATGGATCTCGAAATGAGCGGATAAACACCCAAAGAAAAGGAGCTATACAGAAAGCTACTAAGCTTAGAATACCAAAGGAAAACAATACTTTGTTGAGTTTCCGTCGTAATCGTATTACATTTTTGCTACGTGGACGAAATAATAATTTTTCTTCACTTTTTGATTTTCGTTTAATAATATTAAAATTAATTTTATCCCATCGAATATTTTTTTTGAATCTTGGATATCTTTCTTTTTCAATAAACCTTGAAATATATACAAAAACAAGTATTATTAGAAATGTTGTCACTCCTATTACTAAAAATCGATTGAAAAGTAGTAAAAATACAGTGAAGGCTCCTAAATGTGTAAATTTATTACCTTTGAATATGATTAAGGCAAATATCACAATCAATATCAGTTCAAATATAGCAACTGCGGAGGCTACACCAAATTGTTGTTGACTCCAAGCCGTAAAAGCAACAACAGTCACCGATTGAACACTATTATCTCCAAAAACAACAACTGCATCATAAACACGAATTGCGTCAATTGTACGAAAAAGAATTGCAATTAATGCGAGTCCACGAATGTTTGGCCAAGTTATGTAACGGAATTTTTGCCAAGCATTAGCACCCTCTATGTCAGCAGCCTTATATAGATCTTCTGGAACAATTTGTAATGCTGCAAGTAGTAATAATGCTATAAAGGGTGTTGTTTTCCATACTTCAACTACAATAACAGTAAACATCGCATATTCATAACGTATCTGTGTTGTTTCGCTAGTTTGATAATAAGGAAACGTTTCTTTGTATACTACTATAGAATCGGTACCTATATTTTCAAGGGGATCTCCATAGAAAAACACAGTATCAAATCCTAAAGTTTCAAGTATGTTATTTACTAATCCAAAGTTATTGGCAGGTGCAAAAATCTCCAAAAAAATAGTTGCTGAAACGACTGTTGGAATTGCCCAAGGGATAAGTAAGGTTGCACGTGCTAGACCCCTTCCTCTGAATTCTTTATTAAGTAAAAGTGCAAATCCCAATCCCAAGAAAAATTCTAAAGTAACTGATATTACAACAAAAAATATGGTTTGATATGTGTATTGATAAAAAATTCTACTATAACGATGTTTTGGAAATATAAATTCTTTAAAGTTATCAAATCCTCTATATTTACCAAATAATTGTAATCCTGTACTATTAATTAAACTGAGATAAACTGCTAGAAATAATGGGACTGCAATTCCTATAATAAATAAAATGAATGCAGGAGTCAACATAGACAGAATGAAATTTCTGTCTGATGGTGGTTTTACAATTTCTAAACTTTTTTCGTTTTTGGGTTCTGACATAGGATACACCTCTTGTTAACTATTGTAATTAAAAAATTGATTGATCAATTTATGATCAACCATATCAGTGATAATTGTTTGCCAAAATTATTTTAATTTAGCTCTAAATCTTCTAATAACTACAGTGGCAGCCATAAATGAAAATAACAAAGCAAATATTGGAAATGGACTATCTTCGGTAATGGTTGAAAGTATGGTTGTTTCCACTCCATCAACAGTTGTAATTATTGTAGATATTGAAACGATAGGGCTTGCTCCAAGAATAATATTTACCTCTTCATCCATGATTTTTAATGCAGTTACAACGGCTGTTGCACCACTTAAGGCATCATGGAAAAGTGGTTGAATTGCCGAAGACATCGCAGAATATTCTGGATGCACGGGTCTGGGTAGTACATTGGGGAACACATTAGCTGAGAAATCTAATGCCCAATCCAATCCATTTGCTGGAGTCAAATAAGTTNCACTATATACAGATTTTATTGCTGGGAAGTTACCTTGATTTTCAAACATAGCAAGTTGGGCATCAAAACTAGCAATCTCTTTTAATAGTAACTTAGCTTCCGCTTGATGTGTGCTTGCAGTAGGAATGGCAAGTACGGCTCCTCCTAATACTGCCGTTCTACAATTTGCTGTATTGCCAACACCACAGATTGTTTCATTATATGGAAGGGATGTTACACCAAATCTCAGTGTATCAATTGGCCAACCATCTCCAACATCTGTAGATCCATTCAAAAATGGATCACTCAATGAATTTGAATAGCTAAATGGCCAATTTCGTTGGAACACAGCATTACCTGCCATCCATTTACCAACAGCAGACCCTTCATCTCCAATTAATTCAGATCGTTCTGCGACAGCATCGGTATCTGTATTATTTAAAGCACCCGTATACCTTTGTGCAATTAAACTATTCCACCATGTCAGTGCAGGTTCGGCGCTTGCTTCAAAATTGGCTGCTGTTCCGGCTGCATTTAGGAAAGTTCCACCTGATGCCCCCATCCATTCAACGAGATTGACTATTCCACCTTCGTAAGTATCTCCTTGGAATACATAACCTTCAAGATCAGAATTTTCTATGATTTCAGACTTGTTATCCAATATCAGATTCAAATTAGTTTTGAATTCTGCCCATGTGTCAAAATCAGTTATAGATTTCCCATTTCTTGCAAGAATATCAGCTCTATATAATAGTATCCCTGAATCAAAGAAGAATGGGGATGCTATCACTTTTCCATCATATGTCATAGCTTCAGTATGTGCATCCAAATATTTAGCCTGCTCTGTTGAATTCCATATATCCGAAAGATCGACTAACCAATTATTAGACGCAAATTCTGCTGGAAATATCACATCCATTCCTACGATATCAAACTCAGAACTACCTGTGGTAAAAGTAGTAACGAGAAAATCATGTTGATCATCAGCTCTTGAGCCTGAATCTATTACTGTAACGGCGTCAATTCCTGGGTTTGCAGCCACAAAAGCGGCAACCCTTTGTTCGATGATTGGTACTTGTTGGTTACTCACCAACACTGTCAGTGTGACACCCTGTGCTTGAGTAGTTGTCAACTGTCAACTTAATCCTAAGAAAGAAGTAATTAGGATCATTATAATCATACTTGTTCGATAAAATTTCAATAGAATACCCCCTTAATTTATAATATTAATAGGTGAATTGTAGTATTCTCACCAGTATATTAACGGATTGTCCACAAATTATTAGTGTGTTGCATCTATGAAATAATTTAATATAAATTCTCAAAAATTGAAAAATCATAATATTGAATATAAACTATCGATAATATATAAATAATCTAGTATAAGAAATATAAATAGGTAATTAATTAAAACATAAAAATTTTGTAAAATGTATTCATATGTTAATAATTTAAATAAATAAATCCTATATATTATTAATGAAATTGTCCAAAGATCTTGTAGTTATTGAGCTGATTTATTTTCGATGCATTGTTTTGGAAATATTAATCCAGTTTAATTCAATACATCCGTTTAATTAAAAAATTTTCGAATTGCTGTTATCTGTATTTCCCCTCTATCTACCAAAATTTTGTTATTGTATAAACCTCCCTCGCAATATGAATTAAATTCAGTTTCAAGTTGAATTGCAAGTTGTTTTATTACAGAGTGATATCTCTGTTGGTCTAATTTACAAAGATACTCGATCCCAATATCCAGACCATCTAATCGATTCCCATGTAATTTATTCAATTCATTTTGTTTTAGATAAATGATAAATGACTCTTCAACCGTCGTATTAATCATATGATACATTAGTTTTTGATACCCTTTTATCAGATATTTATATTTCCAGTGATCATCACCAGCATCGATCTTAACACAGTTTTCGATCATTTCATCAAGTATATTCCTGACCCAAATCGAGGTAATCTGACTTTCATTAAGTTGATTTAGCAATCCATGAGTAGCCATAATTTTTTCGAGAATATTCAATCCATCAATTGCATTGATTTTACTAAAGATTTTCTGGACTTGGACCTCATCTATGTTTAACAGGAATTTTGATAGGATCTGATAGTATTCATCCTTACGAAACATTCTCTTCAGTGTATTAAGATATTTATTTGATGTACTGTTCCTGTTTAATCCTTCGAAATATATATCAATGTTCTCCAATTCTGGATTGTTTGTTACTATCCTTGAAATGATAATTTGGGTCATATCCAACATGCTTCTTTTTACTTTGTTAGATATATTAAAACAAACCTGTTGATCATGAAATCTCTGACGATCAGTAATTTTAGAATCGACGGAAACATATGTAATTCCCTTGTACTCATTAATTAGTCGAAGCTGCCTTAATTGCCTTAATCGATCTTTCCAGCATATAATTTTGGTAAACTCTCCCATTCTCCAATATCTATTCTGCTATTAATATCTTCTAAAACAATTTTATCCCATTTCAACAGCATGCCTTATCCAAAATCGAACATTTTAGACTATCCCTATCTTAGAATGATTTGCTAATTATTCACACATTTTTGTATATTAAAGATAAAATTTCAGTCATTATACAATCAAATTTAGCTAATTTCACTTATTACAAATGATTTACACTCTGAAGAAGCTACTATGTTGATATTTAAAAGCCATAATTCAAAAAACAAATCGTGGGTTACCTAATTAGAAAGACATTCATGGATTTCAAAAAGAAAAAGAGGGATTCACTACCCTATAAGTTAGCCTATACTCAATTACCTAAGAAACAGAATTGGTCTTCTAGTTCCTGGTGGTTTTTTATCTTACTACCAAAAGAAGGCAAAGGTTATGGTCCACGTCAACTTATGTTTGCGTATGCAAGTAGGGTTGGGAAAGATGTGGGAGTTAATAAGAAATGGGATAGAGGAATTGACCTCAATCGAGATGTCAATGGAGTCGATCAGTTTCAAACTAGTGTCAATCATTGGCATTGGGATGGGAAAACGATGTACGATGGTTTAGTTCACGAAATTGGGGAAGCTACCATGACTAAAGATGGTAAAATGTCTTGTTGGAATGGATATAAACAGGGCAATAAAACCATTAAAAGAGGTGGATCCATGGATCTTGATGAAGATGGGGTTTTTCATGTTAATTTTCAAGGTCAAAATGGAGGAGGAAACTTCATATTTTGGAATACACATGAATCAGAGGCGACTAGTCCTGAAGTAACTGACATGGGAAACAAATTCATCAATTTTAATTTAGTAGCCATGAGAAATGGTATTTTCAAGGGAACATTCAGAACTCCTGAAGATGAGGAAATCGAACTAGAGGGTCTTGGCTATTTCCAAAGGGTAATCATGAATTTACCCACAGTTCCATGGTTATGGAATTGGACTGTTTTTGCAGACGGAAGTGTATATTCTTATTTTGTCCCATATGTAGGACCTCATGCATTCAGGAGAAAAAGTGGTTATTATAATAAATTTCTAGAAAAATTGATTTTACCCATTAGTACTATCTCCACTTTTCATGATGCCAAAACTCACAAAAGTACCACATTTGAAAAAACCATTGTAATCCCAGTTAGCAATGGTGATGGTCTACCACATTTCAAAGTTTTATCAAAAAATCCTAATGGAGATTTTGTTAAATTTATAGCACAACCAGTTGCTCATACTGAATTTTTATTGGAAAGACGAATTTTCAAAAGATTATGGCAAACACGATGGGTGTATAATGAGTATCCTATCAATGCATTAAATTTCTCTGCTACAATTGATAATATAAAATTAGATACCGAACGACTTGGAAATGGATTTGGTAATTGTGAATATACTTGGGGCATGTCTTTGTAATTTAGGTAATCGGGTTTGTTGACATATTTTGCACCTTTTTTCATGTTCCTCGCTATTGAAGAATCAGTTTATAATTAGTAACAATCATATATTACTTTAAGGTAATTTCCCACAGATTACCTAAGGTAATGTTTTATGGCGGGCGATTCATCAATTAGGGTGTTAATAATTGATGACAGTATCCATACTACTACTATGTACCAAAAGATTTTGGAACAGTATTATGTAGTTGATGTGGCCAATACCATTAAGGAGTCATTTGATATCTTAATTTCAGAATTATTCGACGTTGTTATTCTAGAATACAATTTTGATAGTCAAATTGACGGTATTGAGTATTCTAATATTATTAGAAATGCTCAACCGAGTACTTTTATCTTAATGTATTCAAATAAAAAAAATTATGATATGGTAAAACGAGCAATAAATGAAGGCTCTATTGACAGATTTCTCAATAAACCTATTAATACAAAAGAACTGAGAAAAATAATTAACTCTGTTTCAAGAGAATATAATAATTCTACAATTAATAAAATGACAAATATGGTTAAGCATGGAAAGGCAAAATCAGTAATAGGGAGTGTAATCAATCAGGTAATTGAAAAAGATATGGTTGAAATTCATGGAGTAATTATTTCCAAGGATTCAATACCAATATATTCAGATATTCCTAATAAACATCTTTTCAATAATTTTTCGGACACATTATTTGCAGGGATGATTTCAGCGCTTGCATTATTTGGAGATGAATTGTTCGATTCCGAGGAGGGTTTGAAAACCTTATCCTATGGGAATGTGACCCTATTATTTGATTATATTGAAGACATACAGATCTGCTTCATATTGACTAATATTAAAACAATTCCTGAAAGCAAGATAACTAGCTCCTTGAAAATAGTTCTTGAAACGATGGAGGATTATATGAAATCAAACAAAAAGGATTTACGAAGAACACTTATACCTAAAAAAGAATTTGTGTCTTCCTTAACAAACGAATTCTATTTATTACTCAATAAACGAGTTTGAAACCTGTTTTTAGAAATCATATATTGTCTACTAGAATGTAAATCTAATGAATTTATCCTTGAATATCTTTAACTACTTTTGAGTACTATTTATAATTGATATCGTTGCTGGGACACAATGATCGTCACATCCTAATTCTTGATGATCAACCACATATCACCTTCATATTAAAAAAATTTTTGGAAAAATCATACAAGATAATTGAAGCAACTTCAATTGAAGAAGCCAACATAGCCATTCAAGATGCAGATTTGGACATTTCTATAGCACTTATCGATTTTAATCTAAAGGAAAAAATGGATGGAATTGAATATGCTCGGATGTTGAAGAAGAATCATGTCTTAACACAAATTATTATTATTTCAGGAATTTCTTCATATGATTTAGCTATTAAAGCCTTGAATAGTGGAGTGATTAATGCTTTAATTAACAAACCTTTTGATTTTGAACAGATAACATTGGTAGTTGATGAACACATGGAGATCTGGAACAAAAATAAACAAATTTTATTAGAGCAAATTGATGAGTATTCTCGGTTTGGAATATTAAATGAAGAATTACTAAAATCAACAAATTTATCTGTACCTGATTTAATTCGATTAATTAAAAATCGCTCACATGGGAAATTTGATTTGTTAGGTTTTGGTGTAACTAAAGGAGAAAAAATTTTACTAAAATATTTTATAGATAAAACAATTCAATCCAAATATACTCCAATGTTTGCTAAATTTATCCAGACCTTGTCAATTTTAAATCTTGATTTATTTGTGGAAGCTGAATCTCATCGATTAGAAGAATTAACCATGGAAGATGTATCCATTTTGTTCAGGTCTGTAAACATGATTAATTACTCATTTTTCATAAGAGGAGAGCCCACAAATCGACTTGAATTTTCTGAAGGAGTAGATCGCATCACTTCGGAATTATCCTTTCATACAAGAAATTTTGAAAAGTCTATGACTCGTGAATTGAAAGAGAAGATGATCGCACATTTCACTGAATTTAAAGAGACTTTCACTTATCAATAAGTGAAGAAGTTATATTTTCGTCTATGTATTTTAAAGGGAAGATATTGTTCTAACAACTGCTTGGGGATCTCATTTTGAATTGCAAAGTAAATATCAACTACTATTTCAGCATCATTTGATCGTGGAGTTTCAGTCGGAAATATTTCTAAAATTGCGTTGATTTGAAGATTGTGTTGATTACAAAAATCAAACAAATACTCATACGTCTCAGAAAGCTTCTCATATTTAGTATTATTGTAGGTAAATAAATAATGTGAATTGGTTAATTTATATTCAGAAAGATGACTATATTGTGCTTTGTTTATTTTATTATAATCAAAGTCCTGCCAGACATTTTTTCCCAAAAACCACTTCTTGCTCGATTGAAAATCTGTTGTAATAATACAAAGATCACCCACATTAGGGTCATCTGGAAATAATGAATGAATATCATCTTGAGATAAATTGAAGATCTCTTGCTTCTCCATACCCTTAGAATTTAGGAGAATTGACATATTATTTCGATTGATAAAAAAAATCTCCATATCTTGTGTTTCTCTCCCTAATCTATTAAGTTGTGGTTTTGTATTCATTATTACTCCTTACGATGAATACCATCGATTAAATTTATTATTTGTTGATGATCTTTCCAAGTTGGACCTAAATGTATTTCCTCTATTTTTGGATAACACTCTATTATTTCTTCATATGGCAACACTGCATTTTTTTCTTTTCCATGTTCATGTTTCAAATTTTTAACAATCAATTAGCTTCGATTGGATCGCTAAAGAAAATCATATTATCTTGATCTTGTTCCGTTTGAAAATCAATTTATGAGAAAGTACCTCGGTAATACAATTAACACCCAAACGTTCAACAATTAATGGCGATCGATTTACGACTGTAACAATTAATGAGGTTCAAGGTAAATTATTAAAAGACATTAATTTGAATTTACTCATGAGTTGAATAACAAATTGGCGAGTGAAGTAGATTTCGATTACTATAAATTTGGAATAGAAAGTCACAGAGATAAACTTAATAGACAAATTGAGAATGGAAGAATGGTGGAGAAATAACCAAATAATAAATTATCCTATGAGTTGAATTTTTGATGACACGAAGTATAATTAATATGATCTACTCAAGGACGAACGACGGAGATTATCAAGTTAGGGGGTTGAGATGTGTTTCTGATCATATTGTCGTCAAATTAGACCAAGAGAAAATAGCAATACCGATATTATCAGTAAAAATTACATGTGGCATATGTGGGTGGGAAAGAAAGGGCCCTTCAGGAAAATATAGTATAAGATATAATAAGACCGATCAAACATTTTCTCTGTTGGCACTAATAATTGCCACATGTTGGATGACAGCAAATTATATGAAAAATTTGGCTTGGTTTTGGTGGATCTGGCCGACCTTAATAATGATAGGATCATTTAGTGTTGTTGTATTGCCAGCAATTAGGTTCGAATTTAACAATAATTCTTTTAAAATCATTCAAGGAGGATCCAAAGTAATTGATGAGGTGAGAAGTAATATAATTGGATGTGTATTACAAGATGAAAAGGGAGGAGTCATATCTCCCCAAGATATTTTTCATGCAAGAAAATTAATAATATTTTCAGTAAATAATACATACGAGATGAAATTAAAGAAAGAAAGAATTACATTGGAATTATATGCTGTGGTGCAGATAATGCATGATGCAATGATATTTATTTACTGATATTTACTCGATTGATAATCATACGAATAAGAGCAAGTGTGAAAATAAAAAATATGCATAAATAGATATGGTATTATATTTTAAAACTAATTAAAACCCTTGACGGATCAACCCGTACCATTCTATTTGGATAATGAAGATCTGCGGGTACGAATAACAAAAGTAGAGATTAATAGAAATGGTACAAAAAATGAAAGTTGAAAGAACGAAAGCTCAACAAGTGGATCAGTGGAATTATTAGACGAGGTAGTTGTATGAAGAGCTGCTGGATCATCAGATGTGGGAATCTGTGTGCCAGATTGAACTGACTCATTAAGATCAAGAATAGTTAGGGAAAAATTCCCGCCAGTTGGCAGACCGAATTGCCATATAAAAATAATATAATATCCGCTAGCATCGTGATGTTCGAAATAATTAGAGTCATATCCGGATGAATTAATTGGATCGAGGTTTGAATCCTCCAATGCGAATAAGAAATTTACATCATCTGAGTGGGAAAGATTAAATGAAAAATCACCTTCAAGATCGATACCCAGATAAATTCCATCAAATCTAGGACTAGGTCCAGGTAATGATCCCAGAGTTGTCCCAACATTAATTTCGAGAGGATAAAAAGGGTCATCTCCCCTAATTATACCTCCAACTTTGAATATGGTAAGATTAAAATTATCAATGATTGAGTGACTAAATATTGAAAGGATATATCGACCATTCATCCCCAATGTCGTCGAAGTCGTATGAGAATCGGCATTAAATGATCGGAAAAGTTGTTGAAGATTAGCATCGTATACGGTTAGATTAAATTCATTATTTTGTGTGTCAGAAATCGAAAATTCATAACTTCCATTTAGAATAATTGAATACCATATTGAACCATCATCCGCAGGTCCAGGTAATGATCCAAGTGTCGTTCCCTCTGATATACTAATTGGATTGTCAGGGCTATCACCAATCTCGCCAGATGTTTGTAATGATGAGACTACTAAGAACTGAAAACAGATTAGTATTATTAAAAAAAATCGGCAAATGTCTTTCATCTAAAATTAGATGAGTGTAGTTTATTTATAAATAAACACAAAAAATGAAGAGGAATATCTTGAAATTGTATAATAATATTAATCGATTATTTAGTATAAAATATTTTGATCATTGAACTAATGAGTGAAAACGAGATTCAAATAACAAAGATAAAGATAGTAATGAAAACCAACAAAAACTCAAGAATCCTTGAAGAACTCCTTTACCGATTTTTATGCATCATTTTGTTATAGCAACTATCAGAATATTGTTGAAGGAAATTTTCAAATCATTATTAATTCTTTAAAAGATATACATAATATCCAAAAGGCATTACAAATTTCCCTTTTTACTAATAATTGGAAATCATTAAGTAAAATAATTCAGTTTGTAAACATGCTTTACCGTAAAACAAGTCGTTATGATACACAGTTAAATTTTCTTGAAAAATATGTTAACATTTTAGATTTCGAAATAAATAATCCTCCATCAGATAACTACGACAAATTCAGTGTTTGGATATTCTTGTTTGGTAATCTTTCTAATATAAAGTTAAATCAAGGATTAAGAGCTGAAGCTTATTTATTATTAAAAAAAATTGAATATGCATTAAAAAAAGTTAAATCAGACCCTGAAATGAATGATATTTGGTTATTAGAAACAATTGCAACCAATTATCATAATTTTGGGAGATATCATGAGGAAAGTCGGAATTTTCATAAGGCAAAAATTGCGTACAATGAAGCATTAGCAATAAGAAAAAAGTTGATGAACAATATTGGAGTGGCTAAACTTTACCACCAATTTGGAAGAATAGAGGAAGAATTATTCAACTTGGAAGAAGCTTATAAGTTTTACAAAAAAGCAATAAAAAAATTTGAGGAAGAAGATGCAGAAATAGAAAAAATTGATACTCTCAATCAAATAGCGATGATATATCATAAAGAAAAAAAATTCCAGAATGCCGTTGAATGGGTTAACAAATCCATTGAAATTAGCAACAAGTTTCAATTATACGAAAAAATAGGAATAAGCCTTAATCTGAAAGGAAATATATATTTCGAAAAAAAAGATTTCGAAAAAGCTGAAAGATTTTATAGGATCTCTCTCAAAAATTTTGAAAAAGAAGGGCTTAAACCAAGAATCGCAGCAAACTATAACCAAATGGGGTTGATCTATATGGAAAAACCTCAAAGTATAGAATTATCACTAAATTGGTTGAAAAAATCTTTAGATCTTTCAAAAGAGCTTAATGATAAAAACCTAATTGCAATTAACTATCGGAATATCACCCAATATTATCTGAAAATCGGTGATTTAGAGTCTGCAGAAGAAAATGCGAAGAAGTCTTTAGAAATCAATCAGTCAATTAATTCACAAAGAAATATTGCATTAAATTATAATGATTTTGGATTTATTTACTTTAAGAGAAAACAACTGGACAAAGCCATAAAATATTATGAAACTTCCTTAGAAATTAAGAAGAATTTGAATTTGAATAATCATTTTCCAACAGATTTGTTTCAATTGGGTAGAATTCACCAAGAAAATGGAGAATTAGAAAAAGCTTTGAATTATTATAATGAGGTAATTGACATTTACAATTCAATGGATTATGAAGTTGGACTGATAGAACCATATGGACAAATTGGATTACTATATTGGAGGGAGAAAAAGGATTTTGAAAATGCAATCATTAATATGGCAAAAGCCTACAACATCGCAAAAAGATATCCAATTAAAATTAAGTGGCAAGTCTTGGGAAATATTAGTAATCTTGTTATAGATATTGGGATCGAGAAATTTTCAAATTTAATGATCAATAATCTTATTGATTTGCCTCTCGATTTAATTAAAAAAAATATAAAAAAAATTAAAGAGCTTGTGTTGCCATAAACTCACTTCTGATAAATTAACCTCTTTATCATAAAAAAGTAATTCTATCCAACCCGAGCTCTTAATATAAATGAAGTCCAACAATACATTACCATTAAATCCAATAAAGATAAACCGATCGTTGAATCTTCTAATAGTGTAAAATGGAACCACTGATATACACATTTCAAATAATTCTACATCAAGATTAATAGGTAAAAACCAATTATCCATAAATGAGTTTAACAAAATATTTAATGAAGAATTTATTACTAAGCTCAATTGTCTTACGCAATGATCCATTATTTCTTTGATTGCTTGATAGAGAATATTTAATAAATAAAAATCGTCGATCTTTTCAATCAGATCGGAAAAATAAAATCCATCGGTCTCATCTTTAAAAATTCCTTCACTTATATTATTAAGTGTAAAAAAAGTATACTGATCAACTTCGTTATTTAAAGATTGAATCTTTTCCATAGAGAGTAAAGGAGCCCGTAATGTAATGTAAATTGGGTAGATTTGATTAAATAAGTCAACAATTTTATCCATATCGTTTTCATTCATAATTGACCTGATATACTGTTCTTCCTTTACTAAAACAACATTTTTGATAAATTGTTGACCCAGCAATATTTTCTATCTCCATCAATATATTTCCTTTTTTCTATCAATCTTCCAGTAATTATTAGCTGTAATATATATGTATCTAGATAATAAATTAATTCAGTTCTACTGTACTAGAACAGCCAGTATAAATTATATTTATTATAGTAAAATAATACAGGTAGGCTTGACATATTTGACCGATGGTAAGTCTACTTACAATAAACTGGGAAAGGCGGAATCAGTATTTTTGTAAACCTCTTTGAAGTAAAAATATTTCCTAAACATCTCTTTAAAACACATAAATTTAAATTTCAACATACTCAATAATTATAGAGTTTTAATCTTTATCTCTGTCATATAGTGTGGGGGGAGGGAGCATGCCCCCAAAAAAAAATTAAGGACATGCATAAAATGTAAACAATCCTCTTCTTATAATTCTTATGAAAAAAATCTATAATATAGTTATCAATATTCATTTGATTTAATCTCGAGTCTATTGTGATCTATTGTTCAAGGTATCAATAAACAATAAAATATATATCTTAGAAAGTCCATACCTATATTGTCATATGGCTGTCCCTTTGTATTCCCTCGGTGATTTGATGAGAAAAGCTCCTAGATATACAAATGAAATTCTTGAATTATTAAAAACTCAAGGACCTTTAACAGTAGGTCAAATAAAAGCTTCGCTTCCTTTAATTGAAATGAAAAATATAAAATATGCACTGCGTTGCCTTAAGAACAAAGGAATAATTATACGAAAACCTAATTTATTAGATATGAGGAAAGCAGTCTATCGAATTACAACACAAGATGAGTATTTTGAAATAACCAAGGAGATAAAAC
>MDVR01000026.1 GCA_001940725.1 Candidatus Heimdallarchaeota archaeon LC_2
CAAACTTTCAGCTTGGCAGCATTATGAACATTCGCTCATAAAATTTGAATGGAGTTGATGTCCCATTAATTATTAATGGTAACAATCGATCGATCCAAGGTTGGAAAGTTCTTATCTAAAGCGGCCATGATTCCACCTATGCTTGGTTTTCGATCTACTAGTATAACAGGGATTCCAGCCTCTGCTAAATCGAGTGTTCCTTGAATACCCGCGATTCCAGCCCCTATAACAAGAACTGGGGGCATTTGAGGGTCATTAGGATCCAAGGCAACTGCTTCTTTTACTGGCATTCTAACTTGTTCCTCCTAATTCTGCTGCGATCTCATAACCTCTGTGTAGTGCTTTGAGATTTAATTCTTCAGTACCCTTTGGTACTCTATCCAAAAGTGCTTTTTCGAGACTTTCTTTTGATACAATATTAGTTAATTCTTGTAATGCTCCCATCATGATCACATTTGCTACTACACGCCTTCCTAATTTGTCAGCTTCTTTTATTGCGGGGATTCCGAATGTTTTGGCTTTTGCTCCCTTGGGATCGACGAGGAAATTTTCATATATGATTTTGCCATCATCCTTTACCAAGTGGCCATTCATCTCCCAACCTTCATTTGAGAGTACAACTAATACATCGGGGTTGTTCACCATGGGATCTTCTATTTCCTGATCTGCAATAGCAACATCTGCTCTCGCAAATCCACCTGTGATTTCAGGTCCATAAGCTTCTGTCATTATGACATTATGATTTTCATATAGTGCAGCAGCTCTTCCAAAAATGTATCCCAAAGTAATTGCTCCTTGCCCACCTTGACCAGACATTCGTAATTCTTTCCTCATTCTTCGCTACCTCCTAGGTAATGATAGAAACTATCTTTGGATTCAAAATATGATTTCTTATCTTCATGAAAGAATTCACCAACTGCAACTTCACTCTCTGGGTGCATATCCAAATCTGCATTTTCTAGCTCTATAGTGTCATCGAGTTCAGACATGCTTTGGAAATATTTCATCTGATCAATTGCCTCTCTAAATTTATTCTTCCTACCAAATCCCTTGGGGCAAGGTGATACCATCTCTATGAATGAGAAGCCATCATGTTTAAACGCTTTTGCAATAGATTCTTGCATTTGTACATGATGTAAAACTGTCCAACGTGCTATATGTGATGCTCCAGCAGCTCTCATTAGGAATGGGAGATTGAATGGCACATCATAATTCCCTCGAGTTGTTGTTGAGGTTTTTGCACCAATTGGGGTGGTAGCACTTGCTTGACCACCTGTCATTCCATAAGTGAAATTATTGACTAAAATGATGTTTAAGTTTAGATTCCTTCTGGCCGCATGAATAATATGATTTCCACCAATAGTGCTCAAATCACCGTCTCCAGATATCACTGTTACTTCAAGATCTTTGTTCGCTAATTTCAATCCGGTAGCAAAAGGAATCGCTCTACCATGTAAAGAATGATAAGAATCTAAATTCACGTATCCGGCTGATCTCCCAGTGCAGCCAATTCCTGATACCACAACATGATTTTTTTCTTCAATATCAGATTCTTTGACTGCTTTAGCGTATGCTGATAATACTTTTCCAAGTCCACAACCTGGACACCAAATATGTGGTAATCTATCTACTCTGAGAAGTTCATCTCGTGGATGTCTCTCAACTATTAATGGTATGGTCATTTCATTACCTCCTCTATCTTTTCTAATACATCATCTGGGGTATGTATTGCTCCACCAGGATGTGTTAGACTATAAATTTCACATTTTGTTCGATCAGCATATTCACGTACTGGGTGAACATATTGACCCAAATTAACTTCAGCAACAATAATTTTGTTAACTTTTTGACTTAGTTCCAGAATTTGCTTTTCTGGGAATGGCCAGATTGTAATAGGTCTCCATAAACCTACTTTGTATCCGAGTTCTCTAGCTTTCCGGATAGCTTGTTTCACTGGTCTAGCATTGCTACCAAAAGCTACAATCGCAATTTCAGCATCTTCCATCATGAACTCATCATATTCAACAATTTCGTCGACGTTTAGTTCAATTTTATCTCTAAGGTGTTTCATCATTATTGCATGATTTGCTGGATCCGTGGCGGGGTATCCTCGTTCATCATGAGTAAGTCCGGTCATATGGACACGATGACCTTGACCTGCGACGGCCATTGGTGCAATTAGATACTCCGGATTGTAAACTTTGTATTCTGGGTCGTCATCTGCAGGTTTAACACGATCTATAATCTCAATTTCATCATGTGGTGGAACAGTAAAGTTTGCCGTACTTAATCCCAGTATCTGATCACCAAGTACAATTACGGGAGTTCTGTATTTCTCAGCAGCATTAAATGCCTTAATTGTGAAGTCAAAACACTCTTGGACTGTACTTGGACAATATGCAATCATGTCATAGTCTCCGTGACTTCCATATCTTGCTTGCATAATATCACCTTGTGAAGTTAATGTTGGCATGCCTGTAGAGGGTCCTCCACGCATAATATCGACTATTATAATCGGAATTTCCATAACGTATGAAAGGCCGATACTTTCCACCATCAAAGATAAACCTGGACCCGATGTAGCAGTCATAGACTTAGCCCCGGCGGCCGAGGCCCCTATTAGTGAAATAGCCGCGGCGATTTCGTCTTCCATCTGGATGAATTCACCTCCAGCATCCAGTAGCCTGTAACTTAAACGCTCTGCAATCGGAGTCGCAGGCGTTATCGGATATGCCCCAAAAAACTTACATCCTGCAATAATTGCAGCTTCAGCAATGGCATGGTTTCCAAGCATAAAATGTGTACCTGGTTCTAATTTATTATTATTATCCTTCATGATTTTATTGGCTCCTCTTTGTGGGCTTCTTCGTAATCTTCAGTAAAGATTGCAAAGTCAGGACAGATATCTGAGCACATTGAACAATGTACACACGCAGTTTCTTTGCCTTCAGCGATAGTTGGGAAATAATATCCTTTTACATTCAAGGTTTCTGATTTCACTAAAACATCTTCTGGGCAGTATTCCCAACAAAAGCTACATTCTTTGCATCTAATAGGAATTATGTATAGTTGGCCGCGTGGCTTTTTTTTATCCTCAAGGTCAAGGGGTACCCGAACAATCTCATTGTACCAATTTTTGACCTTTTCGGGAGTCATAGCATCTATTTTGAAATTAAAGTGGATCGCTCTCGATACTTCAACAGTCTTTGTTGAGGTCCCTGAGACCGATTCTCCACTGCCATTTTTTGAGCTGGAAGAATTGCTCATTATGTAAAACTTAACTAATATAGAATTTATACTTTTATTTCGGGTAAACATTTGGTTCATTTTTTATAGTTTAATTCAAGCAAATGTTCAGATTTTTCACCATGATTTCTCCGAAAAACTGTTTGAAAGCACACAAAAATTCAATTTCCCTTTGCAATTTACTAAATTCTATACTTTATGTAGTAAAAAATCGATTATGGCAAATGTCCACGTGTACGTTCAAATCATTGTACTTTCGGGGAGTTAACCATTAAAAATTACTAAAATTACATAATCGCTACTTTTGATAGTTTCTTAATTTTAAAGGAGAAATAGTATATGAGAAACACTTGTCCAAGTTTTTGAAGAAAAAAGGAACAAAAGGAATGGATTTCTCAGTATTTACTTTACTTGATTTACAATTTTCAGATATTCAAACTTTTTAAAAACCGTTAGAATTGGACTATCTTAAGGATAATACAAATTGATTAAAAAATTAGAAATCAAATTATAATTGATTTTTATAATTCTATATTCTCTTATATCAATCACTTAAACTAAGTATGTCCGATTTTAATATAATAATGAACCGATTTTTTAAATTTGTTCGTAAAGTTAAATAATATGTTCAATACATAACATCATTTACCATGAAGACTAAATTGCTATTAATTACATTCTTACTTTTTAATATACCAGCAAATACTACATCTCAATATCCAAGTTATGAATGGAATACAACTGAACTGGGTGTATCAATCGGTGATGTTTTTGAGTTTAAACTGTCTGAATATTCTATTTACAATGGAGAAAATGATACTACTATTAATGGTGATATTTTTCTCAATAGTACATCAATATTAGCACGAGAAAAAGCTACGGATGATGAATTTTTGAATGTGAGTGATACATTTTCTATTACCATTCAATCCAATGCATATTTTCAATCTGATCAAGAATTTCCGGCAATATATTTTGAAGAGAATGATGCATGGTATGTGCTACTTATTCCTCAAATCAAAGTTACATTAACTCACAATTCATTTGTTGCAGAAAGAACCATGGAACTAAGTATTAATCCTAGTAGAACGCTTTCTATCTTTAGTACCTTATTCGAACCACTTTTTCTAACACTTGATTGGGAAACTTATGAGTTAATTTATTCTGAATACGAATATTCTAATGAAACAATAATCGATGAAAATAATTTTTATATCACCAAATCTACCCGAAATTTTGATGTTGGTGAAAACAAAGTACAGTATAATGAAAATCAATTCAAAAATATTTCAGATTCCAAAAGACCCTGGATGTCAAGTTATGAAAACTTATCTACAAATGCAATTATTGACAAGAATTCAGGTTTAATCGAGAAACTAGATATACAAATACAGACTCGACATGCTTCCCCTTCAATTGATAGAAGGAGAATCACAATTGAAAATATAAATGAAGTTGATGATGAAGCTACCAATATTTTTTCTTTGGGTCAAGAAAATAATGTATTCTTTAGTTTAACTTCATTTGCAATTTTGATTGTTTTATTATTAGACAATAGAGGAAAGAGAAAAATTTAACTCCGGTTATAATCCGTTATGATTGAATTTTCCAAAGTATAATGCAAATTGATTAAAATAAAAATTAATAATAAAAAACAAAATTAAATTTCTTTTCTTCTTCTAATCAACACAACAATGATTATTGAAGATATAATAAAGGGGACCGACATAGGCGAATCAAGAAATCCCTCAGTAGTAATATTTTCGGTGATAATTATTGTGCTCACACCACCACATTCTCCATTTGCGTC
Organism: Candidatus Heimdallarchaeota archaeon LC_2; assembly: GCA_001940725.1. The sequence continues at coordinate 5,057 of MDVR01000026.1, forward strand.
ATTTAATTCAACTTATACAAAGACCGTGTTTGATAACTCACTGCTACCAGCTGCACCATTTACTGTTATAGCGTAATAAAAAGTACCAGTAACTTCTAGATCATCAACAAAAAATGAATCAGTAGTTTCTGCAATTTTAGTTAAACCCTCGGTAGAAAGTATAGGGTTTACATCTCGGAAAATGCTGTATGAATTTGCCGCATACACATCATCCCATTCTAAATAAATAATACCATCATTCTGTTCAGGTCCGCTATATTCTAGTACTGGAGCTTGTGGTCTTCCCGAGAATTTCGTATAAAAAATGTCCATATCCGTCCTTGCATTGTTATAGTCTGTTGGGTCGTCCCAAACTGCGTGAACTTGTTGTGAAGCATCAACAGCAAAATTTGGCAACCTTGACTGATCTGAAGTTAGGGAAACAATAAATAATTTACTCCAAGATGCTTGAAACATATTTTTGTTTTTATAGAATATATCAAAATCTTGACCCACACCTTGATAATTGGTTATATCTTGCCATATTACATGAATTTTATCAGATGAATCGATTATAATCGACGGATTATCTGAATTACTTGTACTCTCAGAGGAAATGAGTTGACTTACTGACCACAAGTTAGTTGTTCTATTAAATATTTTATAGTCTATATCGGGATCTAGACCGGCACCAAGAATATCTGAGAAATCTGCGTAAACGAGATGGAGATTATCTTTCGAATCAATGGTGATAGATGGTGCTCTTGCAGAACTTGTACTTTCAACATTAACTAAAAATGCCACACTCCACTCATTTGAATCACTATCCAAATTTTTGTAAAATATGTTGGAGCTTTCTTCCCATACAATGTGTATAGTATCCTCTGAATCAGAAACAATTGAAGAAGTAAATGAATTAGATATGCCATCAGTAGAAACTACCTCAGTTGATGTCCATAAATTTGATGTTTTATTATATTCTTTATAGAAAATATCAAGATCAGTCCCAGCACTTTCTAAATCAGTACTGTCGGTCCACGCAACATGAATATTTTCTTTTGAATCAATTGTAATTGACGGAGAGGTGGAGGAATCCGTACTTTCAGTAGAGATCACGCTAGTTGTGGACCATATTTGTGTTGCATCATCAAATATTTTGTAAAAGATATCTGCATCAGTACCTGAACTGTTGTAATCTGTTAAATCGTACCACACAACATGAAGTTATCTGCAGTATCAATTGCGATCGCCGATGATCTTGATTCACTAGTACTTTCAGTTGGGATTACCTCAAGAGTACCCCAAACCTGAGTTGTGATATCATATTTTCTATAAATGAACCGTTTGCTATTGATGATCCTCTTCAAAGATAAAAATTGATAGAAATATTAATTTGAAGTGCGATTCTTACTAACTATATTATCAATTTTTATAATCTTGAATCTTTGAGCTTCAATATGCATGTCCAAATCTACTTCAAATAATGTTATTGTGAAAATTGTAATTATTGGAGATGTTCGAGTAGGAAAGACTTCCCTACGGAAAAGATACATGGGAGAAGGTTTTAAGGGTAACTACTCAGCCACTCTAGGTGCTGATTTCGCTGTTAAAATGATCAGGAATACTAAAATTACCATTTATGATTTAGCAGGTGACCCTAGTAGCAAACTCTTCAGAAATCAGTATTACTACGGAACCCACGGATTCATCATTGTATTCGATATCACGAATCGGAATTCATTTCAGAATCTGTCATCCTGGTTCAATGAGATAAGTAATGTTTTCAATTCAAAGAAAAGAATTTTCATACTGGGGAATAAAGAAGATCTACGCTCTGATAATATAGATCCAGTATCAGAAGAAGAAGCATACCAATATACAAGGGAGATTGCTGAAAGATATAATATTTCCATTTCTTACCTATCAACATCAGCTTTGACTGGATATAATGTCGAAGTTGCTTTTAATAAATTATTGGCAGAAATAGAATTTAATTGAGAATCGAACAATATTATCAATATTTTGGTCTCATATAAAATGAATAGTAATGCCTGATAATTTCAATAATTTGAATTGACAAGCGTTATACATGAAAATATAGGCGTGACCTCATCAAACTGAAGGGATTGTTTTATAAATTCATGAACAATTATTAATTGAAATTAATTCTATAATACTATCCCAAATCCTCTTGTTTAATACTTAGGTGGTGAATTAAGATTTGTCTGTGACAGTCAAAGTTGTGGTCATCGATCGGAGAAAAGAAGATCGTGATGTTATCATTAAGGCGTTAAATAATGATACAGCTTTTGATATTATAGCAACAGGAAACAGTGGTAAGGATGCAATTTCATTATCAAAAATGCATAATCCCAATCTCCTGATCCTTTCATCTGCAATTATCGATATGGATTTGATCTCAGTAGTAAAACGAATAATGCAACAATCTCCATTACCTATATTGATTGTTGATGGAGGGGAGAGGAAAATTGAGAAAAAATCTAAAATTACACAATATGGATTGGTTGATTGGCTTGAAGGTACAAGAATAAGAAATATTTTATCAATTCCAGAGTCTGGATTAATAACACGCTCTCATATTTTATCAAAACTGAATGTTTCAAAATTTTCAAAACAACTTACGCATATCCATGAAAATCATCCACATTCTACTTCAAGAACTATGGAATCTATCACAGAAAGAAGAAAACGAGTACAGAAGCTATTAGATACAAAGGTTCCCATGAAAAAAGGTGTAGTTTTGCATCAAGTAAGGAAATCCTCTACTGATAAAGATGAGATCTACAAAGGAACTGGGAGACTTAACAGAATTATAGTAATTGGAACTTCTACAGGGGGTCCGAAACTGTTGAATGAATTTGTACCAAAGCTTCCTCCGAATTTACCTCCAGTAATATTAGTTCAACATATGCCAGAAGGCTTCACAGAAAAATTTTCAGAGAGATTAAATAGAACCGCAAAAACCCAAGTGAAAGAAGCTGAACATGGTGAAATTATCACCTCAGGTAATGTCTACGTCGCTCCAGGTGGTTATCATCTTGAAATTGTACTAAACGAAAATAATATGCCCTCCATCATGCTTACCGATAGACCTCCAGTTAATTTTGTAAAGCCATCAGTTGATGTGACATTAATGTCTGCATTGAATATTTATGGTTCTGGAGTTATCAGTGTAATTTTGACAGGGATGGGTTCCGATGGTAAAATCGGGAGTATTGAGGTAAAAAAAATGGGTGGAACCGTGTTAGCACTCCACGAAAGTGATACGGATCTGTACGGAATGAACCGATCGGTAATAGAATCAGGAGTAGTAGATGAAATTCTAAAGAAAAATCAACTAACTTCAGGAATTGTTAGAGCTCTCGAGGGTCAGCTAAAAGGATTTAATATATAATATATAATTGGTGAAAATCATTAAATATGCAAAATCATTTTAATTGGGAACGTATCTTTTGTGCCTCCTTCAAGTATTCCTGAAAGTTATTAAGCATAACCTCATTATACTTATCTGAGAACTCAGAACCGATATCTCCCCATTTGTTAAATATCTCTAACAAACTCTTTTTCTCATATTCAACTTTTCTGCTTAATGAAGTCAATCCTTTTATTTTTGTATATAGTGCGGCTTCATCCAATAATTCAAGACCCTTTGAAAAATTTTCGTCAATAAATGCAAATTTTGATTGGAGAATTAGGTTGTTTATTATTACATTATATATTTGACTAGAGTTTCCATAGTCGTTTAATTTAAGGATCAATTGTTTTAAATTTTCAAACACAATTTCATTATTATTTATTTTTAATTCTTCAACTACTATTTCTGCAAGAAGTATTGTGGATTTTGCTTGAATTTCAGTTGATAATGAGTTATCCAAAAGCTGTTGTTCCAGAATATCCTGAGCTTTGACTATATATATCAGGCGTTTTTTGTATCTTAAAATAAGGGCTCTATTATAATTATAGCTTCCTGTAATATTTTTGTTGGAAGTACGTTCCACAAGTTCTTTCTCAATATTTAGATAATATTCAGCATAATCTAATTGATCAAGATTTAAACAAGTTAATATTAAATATCCAAGCCCATTCGACTCCAATCTAGAGGCACCTATAAGCTCTATGCTTGTGTATCCGTCAATAAACAATTGAAATGCCGCTTTATGATTCCCTTTAGAAAATTCAATTTCTCCTAAAGAATATAACGTAAATGCACTGTCTATTCGATCATTGATTATTGCATCATCTAATTGAATTCTCTCTTGGAGATAAGCACTTGCTAAATCGATATCTCCAAAATCAATGTATATTTTACCTATATCATTTAAAGCATAAGCAATGAATTTCTGATTATTGCCGCTTTTAGCAGTCTCTAACGCTAATTTGTAATTCTTCAAAGCCAGATTATATTCTCCTTTTTCTTGATTAACACCTCCAATTAAGGTATACGATCGATATAGTTCAATGAAATCATTTTCTCTTTTAGATAATTCAAGAAGCTCATTTAGATATTTAATCGCTTCATCATATTTACCGTTAAATCTAGAGTATGATACTTTCAAGGATTTCAATAAAATATTAAATTTGTTTAAGACATGTTTATCCTCGATTGAAGTTGTACTGATAATATCCTCAATTTTTTGGATCGAGATTTTACCTTTTTCCAACTTTCCTAATTGAAAATTAGAACGACCTAACAGATAATTGTAATTTATTTTTAAAAGTGGATTAGTACTTAGATTAACTTCTGGATAATTATCAGAAGCAATATCTAAAGCATAATTAATATTTCCTTCCTCAAGAAGTGTTATTGCTTTGTAATAGCGAATAAATAGAGTGTCTTCTTTAGAAAAATTTTGTTTTTTTTCCAATTTATCAATTAATATTGAAGCAAGTGCATATTCTCCTTTATGGATGAACTTTTTAAGATCTACAAGAAGTTCAATATTTGATTTTGACATTACCCATAATTATTATTATTTTCATGTTTATCAAACCTTCTTCAACAAGACATTTATTCTTGTTAATAATAAATAACTGTTATTGACAGATGAAGAAATATTTACCAAAATCTGCCAATCGACGTAGTTAACGATTATACTTATATTTGAGAGATTAGCACCCAAATTGAAAGGCTGTTAAGTCTTTTACTATCATGACAGATTTTGTCATAATCGAAGATTAGTGTGTAATAATTATATCAGAACCGAATAATTTCTATACTTTAATCATTTAATATTATAAAATATATCAAAAAGTGAGATCAATTTGGACAAATAGTTTATTCAATCAATTTGGACAAATAGTTTATTCAATCAATTTGTTTATTGATTGTGATTTAAGAGGAGAGTTAATTTTTCTACATAATATTTATTTCCACTCTATCTAAAATTTTCAATAGTTCGTCTAAGTTTCTAATTTCATCAGCCTTTGAAAATTCTTCCGCAATGTCATTTATTTCCTTCGCATCAAAATTTTCTTCTGCAAGTTGAGGGAAAAGCTCATCTTCAATTTCTATATGGCGTTGCAACAATTCATTGTAATCATTAACATGAAATGGGAATTGATTGTCAAGTTTTGAAATATTTGCTACAATTTTTCTTCCAAGAAAATGATGGTCAATTAATACAGATATTGGTGAGGTTTCACTTGAAAAAGACGGATTTTTTAATATAAATCTTGGAAATAAGATTGCTTCTTCTTTAGCGTGATGAGCGTCATCAGCATATAATCTGAAGAATTTTATAAGTTCATTGATTTCATTTGTTGGGGTTGTCCCGTCCTCGAATATCTTCCCTGTCGTTGTTAATAGGTTTAAACCACGAATGATATTTTGATGTTCAATTTTCAGCAATTCTATTGGATCGTTCATCCTTCAACTCCTAAGTTTATTCAGAATTCAGGACTTAGTCCTTAATTTCAATAAATTTTACTTCGTTAGGGTTATTATTAAGAGATTGGTGGATCATTATTTATTCATTAAAATCTAGTATCGATTTTGAATCAAGATATCTGGATGGGTAAAAGTTTAAGGATGTAAATATTGTTACTAAGATATGTTGAACACTTGAGAGCGGATTAATTGGCCATACTAAGTAAACTAAAGATAAAATTATTCCCCAAAATATGTAAGTAATATTCTTTACCTCATATAGAGACATATATGACAATATTAAAGTTCGAAATAAGTGGTATTTCATGGATGATATGAGTGAATATCTAGATATATTCCTTGCAGAATTAGAAGAAAATATTCAGCTGTTAAATTCCTCATTAATTGATGTTGAAAAAGATGCTTCCAAGGAATCCACCAGGAAAGATCTAATTCGTGCAGTTCATACCATCAAAGGAATGGCAGCAACTATGGGTTTTGACAATGTGACTAAACTCACTCACGAAGTTGAAAATCACCTTATGTCACTCACAAGCGTTTCTAAAAGTTTAATCCAAACATTATACAAGGTTGCAGATAGATTAGAACAGTTTAGATCTAAAGTTGTAGCAAAGACCAAACCAGAATCACTATCCGTAGATGATCTTGTTAATGAATTAAAATCTGGAGCACCGGCAGCAGCCGCAAGAATTGCAGCAGCTACAAAAGAACCGTCTGAGGATATCAGAGTAGGAATTACATACAAAATAGAAATAAAATTCGTCAAACAAGCTAGACTTCTCGGAGCAAGAGGGTTTCAAATTCTTCGGGTGATTGATTCTATTTCTCAAATTAATACCTCCGATCCATCGGCAAGTGTCTTAGAAGAAGGTAAATTACTTGGCGATATTGAGATGGAGATTATTAGTTATGAAAGTGAAATTGAACTACGGGCCGCATTGAGTGGAGTAGAGGACGTTCAAGAAATCACGATTTCACGTTTAATCGACAAGGCACCTGTAACCGAATTACCTGTTGATGGTGTGAGATTGAAAAGATCTATTCAATCCGTTCGAGTTAATCTGGATAGATTAGATTCAGTAATTGACCTACTAGGAGAATTAGTAATTACAAGAGGTCGATTTCAAAGCCTTGTAGACTCAGTAACCCCTGAAATCAGTGAACAATTTCAAATATTTGATGATACAATAAACACTATTCAGGACACAGTAATGGGTCTGAGAATGGTACCTTTAAATCAAATATTAGAGACTTATCCCCGTACAGTAAGAGATATTGCACATAAAAGAAATATGGAAATAGATTTACTGCTTCAAGGAACACACATACAAATTGATAGAAGTGTTATTGATCAGGTAAACGAAGCATTACTCCATTTAATTAGAAATGCGGCTATACACGGGATTGAAGATAAAAATAATAGGGGGAGTAAATCCAAAAAAGGTACGATTAGGCTTGCTGCAAGGCGGGAGCGGGGAGAGGTCGTTTTTGAAATTGAAGATGATGGACAGGGATTAAACCTAGAACGAATCAAAACTAGAGCAGTTGAATTGGGATTAATAACATCTGAACAGGAATTAACTCGTAGACAACTAGCATTGATGATTTTTCAGTCTGGTTTTTCCACAGCGGATGAAATAACTGATATTGCTGGTCGTGGTGTTGGGATGGATATTGTTAAATCAGTAATTGATGAGATAAATGGAAGTATTGAAATCAGGACCAAACGTGGCCAAGGTACAAAGTTCATCATTAGAGTTCCACAAACTTTGGCAATTATTGACGGATTAATTGTAAAAGTGAAGGATACTGATTTTGCAATACCTTTGTTAAATATTGAAAAAATATTTTCAATACATGATCCTGCTATTGAATATCGAGATAAAATACCCTATTTAAATTTTGAAGGAAATAACATCCGTATTATTGATCTTGCAGCTCATTTAAGAGTACCTGATTTTATTACTCCCATAAGCTCCTCGAATGGTAATGGTGATAGCACAGGTGACAACAAAAAGCATTCTAGAAAAATGAAATCACGTGAGAAAGTAATTCTATGGGAGCGAGCAGGTCGAAGAATTGGAATTAAGGTTACTAGGGTTGTAGAAAACAAAGAAATTGTTACAAAACAACTGGATAAAGTTTACAGCCATTTGAAAGGATTTTTGGGTGCAACGATTTTAGGTTATGATCAAGTTGCACTGATCATTGACCCAGACACTTTAGAAGACCTTATTTAATTATTGTTTACCTAATTGTAATAGACAAACGAAACTTTACGGTTAAATGAGATACATTATATGTTAATTTTTTTTATCGTTAATTAACAGGAATTTAGTAATTTCAAAAAGGGTGAAAGATTTGGGACATGATTATGAGAAATTCGCTGACGCTGGTTATCAAGATTTTGAAATTGAAGCTCTTCAAGAAATTGCTAATGTAGGTGTAGGTCATGCAGCGACCGCATTATCTCAATTATTACATAGACGGGTTGATATGTCTGTACCTACTATTGAACTTGTCCATTTTACTCAATTAGGGACACGGATTGCAGATTCTTTGGAATCCGTTGTGTCAAGCATTTTGGTTGATTCAATTGAAGGGGATAAGATGTTTAATTTGCTTTTGATTTTCGATAAAGAATCGTCAATCAATATTATTAACATTCTCAAATCCGGAGAACCACCAGAGAGCCTTTCTACTTTAGATGAAGTGAGTCAATCTATCATTTTAGAAACTGGTAATATCCTATTACTCCACACTATTTCAGCCATAAATCAATTTGCAGAATCAGCTTATTTCCCGAAAACACCCCAACTATCCATTGATATGATTGGGTCAATACTTGACGAAATTATCAGCAGACAGAATATAGAACTTAAGAAAGAGAGTTTCCTGCTTATAGAATGTAATATTTTTACTGATAAAGAATCTTTAAAGGGAAATATTATCATACTTCCAAATGAATCTGGTATTAAATTTATCATGGGAAAACTTTATGGGGAAGATATTTACGAAACAGGGTGATTAAATGGCAGTCCATACTGCAAGAATAGGTGATATTGTATTTGGTAGAGCACCTGATTCATTAGAGGCTTTGGCTTTAGGGAGCTGTGTCGCTGCTTTTATTTATGATAAGGAAGCTAAAATTGGAGTATGTGCACATATATTATTACCTGAATCAAATGAATACATGATCCAGAAAGATTCTAACCATAAACTCGGAAAATATGCCGATTCAGCTATTCCCGCATCAATTTCGTTGTTAGTTACCAAGGGTGGTAAAAGAGAACGTTTTGAGGCTAAAATTGCTGGAGGGGCAAAAATGTTTAATTTAGAATTGCAGAAAAAAAGCCCTTTAGATGTTGGTTCAAGAAATATTTTAGCAGTAAAGGCTCAATTACAAAGTAATAATATAGCTCTTGTTGCTGAAGATGTTGGTGAAAACTACGGGAGAACAGTAGTTTTTGATCTTGGAAAATCTATATTAACAATAAAACAAGGATTACTTAAAATTGTTAGATATATTTAGAACTAAAAATCCTTCATTCTACATTTTGAATAATTCTTTCAGCAGCTTCTTTTAATTTGGCCTCATCAGCACTTCCAAAACTTATTCTGAAATGGTCCCATCTTGATTTTCCAAATTCAGATGCAGGAACAGTAACCACTTTTGCTTTTTCAAATATATCTTCAGAAAATTCATATCCCGGATTATCTGATCGATACTTATCTGATTCAATTTTTGGAAATGCATAAAACGACCCTTCTATTTTAGGAACTGTTACACCTGGTATTTTCGAAAACTCTTTATCAACAACATCCCTTCTTTTTTCTAGGATTTCTCTTAAGTGCGACCGAAATTCATAATCTTCAGGACTACCCATAAAATTTGAAATAGCAAACTGGGGTATTGATGGGGCATTTGCCACTAAAAATGGATGTAACTTCGCCAAAGGTTCCATTAGTTTCTTTTCTCCTATTCCATAGCCAAGCCTCCATCCAGTTACACAATAGGTTTTGCTAAATGAATTTACTGTAACTGTTTTTTCAGGTGCATATTTTGCTAGAGGATAATGTTTTAATCCATCAAAAATAATATATTCATATACTTCATCGGATAATAGAATGAAATCATGATCATTGGCTAAATCTGCGATTGCCTTTGTTGTGGCCTCATCGGCTACTGATCCACAAGGATTGTTAGGCGAATTAAGTATCATCAATTTGGTTTTACTAGAAACGGTTTCTGTTAATTTATCAATGGGAAATTGAAATTTCTCATCCAAGGCTATTGGTTTGACATCACAACCTGCCATCATAGGGACAGTTGGGTAGTAGACAAATCCAGGATCCGGTATAATTACTTCATCACCTGGATTTGTATAAGCATAAATCGCAGTATATATTATTTGAGTACCTCCCGCCCCTACAACAACTCCATTTGTTGAAAAATCAATATTATAATCTTCTTTGTATTTCGCAACAATTTTTTCATGTAGTGCAGAAATTCCTGAATTAAGAGTATATCCGTGTGCTCTTGTATTTTCAAGTGATAATTTCATTTCATCTAGTAAGCCTTGTGGAGGCATTAAATCAGGCATTCCAATCCCTAAAGATATCACTCCTTCTAATCCTTGAGCTCTTGCAAACATTTTTCTGATTCCAGAAGGTTGAATTTCATCTAATCGATTAGCTTGACTTCCAAAATATTGAGATTCTGCCATAATGATTGAATTTCATCATATAACCATAAGACAATTATTGATCTTCTAAAGGTGTTTTATCCACATTTCTTCTAAACTTAACCAATGATACAGATAAAATGAAAGAGAACAATATAACCAAATAAATTCCATTCCTATAAGTATCATGTCTAGGTAATTGCCAGTTCAATTTGTATTGAACAGATCTGATGAAAAAGAAATTAAGATCCCAATTATAAAATCCAGAAATAATTGCCATATCCTTAGTTGATTGAAATTCCCAACTTGGAAAATATGTTGAATTCAGATTTTGGATACTATTTACTGCAATATATTGATTAACCAATAAATCATATTGATTGAGCAATTCTGAATAACTGATATTTCCATCACCAAATGATTGTAATTTAATGTTAAATTCATCTCGTATTTGAATTCCTAATTCTAAGTCGATAGGCATAGAAAACACTGATATTGGTAAATCACCATCACTATAGCTCACATTAACAGTAAATTCTGAGTCATCTGGAACTTCAAAAACTCTTACACTAAAAAATTGCAATCCATCACTTAGGGCATAGAAAACATCGCCCTCAGTTCGATTATCTTCCCAAATTTCACCATGATAGGGTCCCGCATAGTAACTAGATATTATCAATAAAAGAAGAATGATTTGAACATTCCAACCATTCTGTTTCTTATACACTCTTCGAATTCTTGCATTAATCGAATTTAATTGAGTATCCAAATATATTAATAAGCTGGATAATCTAGTAAAAAGTCCAGAGAGGTGTTTACCAGTATAATTTTGTGAATAATTAGAAAGATTTTTTTTCTCAAATATGATAAATGGAATAATTACCGTTATGAAATAATAGAAGAAAATCATTACATGTAACCAGAAATTTAGGATGTTGATTTTGGTTACGTCAGAATTAAAGAAGGTTATTCGTTGTTCAGGAGTCCAATTTACAAAAAATGAACTAGATCCAGTTTCTTGACCAATAAATTGAACGTCAGAATAGAACCCATTTAATGTTAATGGAATAAAGGAATTACCCTCTAAACCTACTGTGATTCCAAAAAATACATTATAGAATCGTGTATCTAGAGGATAAAAAAGAGCAAGGGGGCCAAATGTTAAATCAAAGAGAAGATGCGTCAACCACATAAATCCAAATAATCTGACATTCCTTTGAAGATTAATTTTTGACGGTTTCAACTTAGAGAGAGGTCCTGCGAGTAACATAATCAATAATGGTAAAAACACAGTATGACTCCAAACCCTGTGCGTGCCTCTGAAAAATTCCTGAAGTGGATTAAATATAAAAAAATCCGGTAAACTTAATACCATTGTTTGGATGATTAAATCAAAATCTGGTGCTATAGCACCCAAGCTGATAAAGAAAAATAATCTTGGACTTGATTTGAACTCTTCTTTAAGCGATTTTGGAGAAAATGAGTATAATAGAAGTGTAGATATCCCTAAATGTGTTGTTGACCACGTCACATGTTAGATACTAAAATGGTCATACTGAAAGTTTTTGATTTCTGAACGGATTGAAATTTACCTTTTCCATTATCTCCTTCTATAATTGAAATATTGGTTGCTCTTATCCTATAATTCTTTGGAAACAATTAAAATTATCAATTAAAATATAAACTTAGAGATCAAATTGGCGCGTTCGAAGAAAAAAATATTACCAAAGAGAACAAAAACAGTCAAAGTTCTCGTTCCAAGGTCGGATAATCCAAGAGCGCAACGTACTTATCTAATTGTTATTGCCATTATGTTATGGGCAGCCACATTAAGATTTTTACTAATACTATCTGTTTTTCTAGACCTTAACCAACAGAAAGAACCTTTGGATCCGATAGTTACAGCACTTGATTTATCCATATTTGTAGGTTTAGCTATTGGTCTATATGGGATTCTAAAAACAAAACCCCCCTTACATTATTTTATACATTATAGTGCAGTAGTTAATCTCTTTCTCTCATATTTTGCAGGAGGATTTGGTTATCTACTTGGAATTCTGTCTGTTTTATTATTATATATTGGCCTGAGATTTCCAATTCGATTTGAATGGGAAAAACGTCGATTATCAAAAGAGACACAGTTTACAAACATTTAGCAAAATTATTTGTCCTTATACATCATTTCTAAATGTCATGAGTTTTACTGATGGTTATTAATGCTTCATAAACATCTCTTGAATATCAAATGTCCTGTTTGCAAATCCAGTGAAAAATGGAATTCTGAGGGATCATCAAATGAATATCATTTAACAGATGGGATAATTTCATGCAATAATAATCACAAGTGGATTATAAAGCAAGAAGTACTTCGTTTGGACTATGAAAATTCAGATGAAGAAATAATATACCATGAAAGGGAAATGACCGGATACCCTAAGGAAGTTAATGAATCTGAAAGAATAGAATTTCTAGAATTTCTAGCAGTGTATTTTAAAAAGTTAGTTTTCTCAAGGGATACTGTTGTAGTATATGGTGAACCAATATTATTCTATAGGTTTTTTAATAAAATAGAAATAACAATTATTACTGTAAATAAGAATGAAAAATTATTACGGCAATTACATGAAACAATTGTGCGAAAACGTCTTCATAATACTCACTCTTTCATTAGAACTGATATAGTAAATGTATCTTCAGCAAATCAATTTTACATTTTTAAAAATAAGAATGGAACTAATCTTGATTCCGGAGATATTTTGGTACAATTTACTTCTAATCAAAATGACCCTCAAGGAACGGTATTATGGACTGGAAAAAATTATTTTCTTGAAGAAATCAGAGGCTAATTTATAAAATTACAAAGTCATTGCTAAAACACCAGAATCAAGAACAATAGCTATTTTTTTTCCTTTATCAGATAATTCTCTTAAATGATATTCAAGTGACTCCATTTCCATCTTTAATGCAAATAATCTCTTACATTCTATTTCAGATATATTCCCAATTAATCTTACAGTAGATTCTAAACTTATTGTAGAAAATTTTACCGCTTTATGGTCTCCAAAAGAATAATTCTCTCTGTTTAGTTGTGAAATTACGTCTGAAGGTGAGTTGAAACGTGAAATCGTTTTATAGAATAGATCATTTCCAATACCATTTGTACATTCTGCAACTAGTATCATTTCGCCTCCTTTCCTTAAAATTTGTCTTGTATTTTCGATTCCCTTTTGTGCTTGGTACAATGATCGATTAAGAGGTGGGTATACAAGACTTACGACTACATCCACAGGTTCAGATAGTTTAATACAAAATATTTCTTTTGATTTTTCAATAGCTTCGGATGCGACTTCATTTAGGTCTCCACAAATAATATCATAAATTTCATCTCCGATGTTTAATATTTGTATTCCGAGCAACATATTGTTAAGAAATGTTAAAGCTTCTCTTAAATCAGTCTGCAATGGATTTCCTTCAATTTTAGCCGGACCTGTATTTGGGTCCAATGCCCAGGAATGGTTTTTTTCAACTGTCTTTTTTCCTGCAAGGCCTGGTATAATTGACTTCACGCCCCCCGTAAAACCTGCAAAAAAGTGTGGTTCAACAGAGTTTATACATAATATCTGTTCATATTCATCCACAATGGGATTAAGATGGATTTCAGTTCCTCTTTCTGTTGTTCCTTTATAGATTAGATTATCTGCTTGAGAATCATGAATAACGACCTCTACTCCAAGCTTATTGGTATGTGTTCTAAAAATTTGAAATAATTCTTTGTTTGTCGGTGGTTTATGGGTCCCGGTTGCGATAATAATTTTCTCCATCTTATGATTAGGAATTGTTAATAATATATCAATAATTTTGTGAGAGGGAGTTGAGCGATGCCCATCATTCACAATTACTAATGTGGGGCTAGAAATGATTAAATTGGGGATCTCAGATTCTAAAATCTTCTTCTTCAAAGCTTCAAAGGTCAATTTTTTAAGATTCTTTGTTTGAGGTTCATAAATTGTTGAATTTATTGGTAGATTAATTTCACTTACAACCACAGGTAATTGAAATCGTCAGTCAGTAAAAGTATTTTCTTACTTAAAATCAATTATTTTTTCGTTTTTTAAAAATAAGATTAGTTAATTTAGATGATGAGATATATTTTTTTAATTACATTATATGTCCTAAATTCATGGACCAATGTATATTCTGTAAAATCGTTAATAAAGATATTCCATCTGAATTAATATTTGAAGATGATTTAACCATTGCATTCATGGATGCCTTCCCTGTATCTGAAGGTCATTTATTGATCATACCCAAACATCACTACGAGAAATTTCATAATATTCCAGAGGAAGTGATTGAAATGATTTTAAAAAATCTCAAAAGGATTGTAATAGCAGCAGGGATTTCTAATTATAATCTTCTTCAAAATAATGGTAAGATCGCAGGACAAACTGTATTTCATGCTCATTTTCATTTAATTCCACGAGACACTGATCGAATCGGATTTACCTATTCATTTGGTGCCTTAGAAGGTGTAGATCAAAAAACTATTGCAGAAAAAATTAGGAATAATTTATAGTCAAATTTTAGATATTTTTCTCTGGAATTGAGCTTACGCGACTTATGATCATCCCTTCAATTGTGAAAGGGAGTTGAGTAGTAGCGGTTTGTATAGCTAATGATAATTTAGCCTCTGTATCAGAATAAATAGTGAATAGTTTTTCACCTTCGTGAACAAATTCACCAACTTTTGCGTGAAGTATTATACCCGCCCCTTTATCTCTAGGTGTCCCTGCGGCTGTACAAACATTTTTAATAATTTTATTGTCTATGCTTGCAATATATCCATCCTTCGGAGCAGGTATTTCTGAGTTGTAATCTCCAATTGTAACGGACTCAGAGGTGATGTTTTTGTCTCCACCTTGAATTTCAACAATCTCTTTGAATTTCTTTAATGCTTTTCCGG
Source organism: Candidatus Heimdallarchaeota archaeon LC_2 (assembly GCA_001940725.1). The sequence continues at coordinate 20,592 of MDVR01000026.1, forward strand.
AAGTTAGATATTCTTCAGCTAAGGCTGCCCCTTTACCAGGTGGACATATTTTCGCAATTTCAAAAAGAATTCCAGCAAGCTCTACACTTTTCTCTTTCACAGAAACAGCTCTCACATTATCAGTTTTGACATTTTCTAAAACTCGTAATGCTTCTTGAGCTTCTAGGGCTGGACCGATATTGAATCCTAAAGGTTGCTCTCCCAAGGTTAATGCGGCTTCAACATCAATTCCTAAATTGCGGCAAAGTCCAATTAAACTATGAGCATATTTTGTAGCAACTTTACGGTCCTTCATTTTAGTACCATATCCTGTTGGAATGTCAAAAACAAGACCATCTACACCCATCGCGATTTTAGTAGATACGATCGATGCGAGCATTTGATCTGGTGGATCAATACCTAATTGTCTTTTGACATCAATTACAATATTATCTAATGGACTCAAGTTTAGTGGTGCATTCCATACTATCATTCCCCGAGATTTAGGGGCCAGTTCTGATATTTCCTCAGGTGTAAATTTAACATTACATAAAACTTCCATTGTATCTGCTGTACCAGAAGGAGACGTAATAGCCCTCGATGAAGTTTTGGGAATAAGTAAACCTGCAGCTGCGACAATTGAGACAATTATTGGAGTAATTTTATTTCCCGGTACTCCACCAATGCTGTGTTTATCATAAGTTTTCTCATTAAAATTAAATTGAGTTCCAGCTTCAGCCATTGATTTTGCTACCTCAACCAATTCATTTTCTTTGTAACCCTGAAATTGAGAAACAAGGGCGAACGATGCAATTTCCATACTTGTGTATCTATTTCGTGAAATATCGTTTACAATGCTCCTAACATCATTAGCTGACCATTCATACCCTCCAATCTTCTTTTTAATAAGATCATAACTTTGAGGTGGCCTTCTCGCTAGAATATCTACTTTAGAACCCTGTTTCACCCCAAGTTTATTCGCATGAAATTCACTAATGCCAACTACTCCATCTTCAATGAAACCTTGGACTACAACCGGCGAAGCTACTAATTCATTTTTATCATAAATGAGATTTACAATATCAGTATGTCTAAGCCTTAATTGATGTGCAGTTTGTCTTGAAATCATTACTACTGGTTCTATTGCACGAATATCCAATATTGACACTTGTATAGTTATCATTTAATATTGACCTATTTCTTTTGATTTCAAGGATTATAAGGCTATTCAAATTAATACTAATCAAATGATGATTGAAAGTCTAAAAACACAATTCAGTAATTTCACCCGATTGCATCATAGATTTTATTTAAATATTCTGGCTTTTTGAATGGAAATGACTGATAATAGATGATTTTCAATTTTTTCCCTGATTGAAGTTTCAATATTTTGGTAAATATTATACGCAATAACAATAATTGGAAAGATTGACGAAATCAATAAAACAATTATTAGGACTAGACTAATTTTCAAATGAGCTCAATTTTTTGGGTAAGTTATTTCTTCATAAAAGATGTTTTGTAATAATATATGTAAAATAATGAGCAAAATATTCTTTAACAAAATAATAAAAATTATTTCGAACTTGACAAAATAAATTAATGCATATTTTATAATAGTTAAAATATAATACAAATTTTTTAATTTGCAGATAGCGGAGCCTATACGCAATTATCAAATGAAATGGTCATAGTACTGGATGCAGGTAATAAATAAGGATGAGCAAAATGGATCTTTAGATCTGCTTAATAGATAATCCGAAATTTCGATGTAACTATTTATTAAACATAAATCCAATGTAACTGTGTGGACTTTTCCATTTCAAATAAATTTTTTTCCTTAGAAAATTTATTATCTGCGGTCTCTTGGTGGACAATTTTCAACTTCGGAGTAATAGCTTATTATTCTCATGATCTCAGTTTTTTATCGGATATACATTTTTATTTTGCAGAGTTATTAATTCTAGTTGTTTTAATGTTGGGCTTACTTGATGTAAATTATTCAAAACGTTCACCTAAACAAAAGTTCACTGCTCTGTTTCTTGTATTAAGTATATCGACAATCTTGCATTTTCAATTTGAACATAATTTCAAATACTTTTTCTTTGGTCAGGAAACATAGCAAAGAGGTTCATATCGATAGTTTCTATCAAATTTATTTGTAGGCTAAAACAAACAGTGCCCCCTTACCAGTATGTACTGAGATAGCCATGCCAATTTCTCCAATGAACCCCGTACTTTTAGGAAAATCTTTTTTTAGTCTTTTTTCAAGTTCTTGAGCCTGTTCTGGTATCATTCCGTGTGCAATAATATAATTAAATTTCATACCTTTAGTAAATTTATCTGTAGCAAGCTCATACATCCGATCAACAGAAGCATCACGACCTCTTGTTTTATCTACCGCTTTTATTTCATTATAACCTACTCTGAGGACTGGTTTGATATTTAATAATTTTCCAAATCTGTAACGTACTCTCCCCATTCTCCCTCCTTTTACTAAGTTATCAAGTGTTTTCAAGGTGAAGAATCCAGTCATCTCACTACCTATTTTTTCGATTTTCTTAACAATTTTATCAACGGGTTCATTTTTTTCAAGCATTTCAACAGCTTTTAAGACGCAAGCCGTTACTGTAAAAGACGCTCCATGTGTCTCTATAATCCTAATATCAATTCCGTCTAGCATTCCTGCCGCAACATTTGCTGAATTAAGTGTTCCAGATAATTTACCCGACAGATGAATTGAGATTATTGTCTTAAAACCCTGATTTTTTAAGGCTTCATAAGTTTCTGTAAAATTTTGCGGCGAAGGTTGGCTAGTTTTTGGAAATGTGTGTTTTGTTGAGTTTTCAACCTTCGCATGAAATTCATCCATGGTCATGTCGGCATTACAATATGTCTCCGTTCCGAAGTGGACATAAGTATCAACTAGATTTATACCAAGCTTTTTAGCCATTTCTGGAGGAAAATCACTTGCTGTTGATGTGACAATTGCAATTTCAGATTTCATAAATAAGTTTACATGAAGGGGTTTATGAAATTTGGCTCAAACAATTTTACTTCTAATTAGAAAATGCTTTTATTTTTCCATTCAATCCTATATTCAAATTCAAAGAAAAATAAAAAAGAAGTCCTCAATTGTGAAACGTATCGATTTATTGAAAAGCAATGAGAAATTAGAATGAATTATGAGTTCAAAATTAAAAATATACAAGATAAAAGCATACTTTGTTAAAGGTAAGAAAAAAATTAATTTTACGTTTGAATGTCGAGCATTAAAAATTGAAAATGCTCTTGACAGAGTATATAGTGAAATCGGCTCCCGACACAATGTTACTAGGACTCAAATTTATATTGCTAAAAAAGATGGTTTCACAGAAATTCCTATCGAAGAAGCCACTAACACATTATTTGCAGATATTGATAAGCCTGATTTCAAAATACAGTTAAATTATTAGTGGGTTAATCCATTGAGTACGCCAAATATATCTTCAGAACAAAGTCAAGCCCTGTACAACCAGTATCAATCGGTTGTACAACAAATCCAAATCTTGGATAATCAATTAGCCCAAATAGGGTCAGTTGTAGATGAATTAACCATGAATTTAGCAACTGTAGATGGTTTGATGATTAGAAAGGACGAAACTGAGATAATTTTGCCATTAGGTGGATTATTATTTATCAAGGCTGACTTAAAAGATAAGAATGAGCTCCTCTTGAATATAGGATCAGAAACCATAATTCCAGCAACATTTGAAAAAGGGAAAGAATTACTTGAAGATAGATATAAAGAAATGCAGGATGTTTATCAAAAACTTTCCAAAGATAAAGTAAAAATAGAGGAAATCGCGTCCCAATTACAAAATCAATTAAATCAAATAAATAAAACAAGGTGAGTAAGCTGTTTGGCAGATTACAACAAGGAATGAAATCATTCATAAAACGAATATCAACTAAAGAACTTTCTGAGAAAGATCTAAAACCAATAATAGATGAGCTTGTTGACCTAATGGTACAAAATGAAGTTGGGATATCAACTGCAGAACTTATCGGCGTTAATTTAAGGAATGAATTGGTAACTCTAGAACATACAAGATTCAAGGATGCAAGACCAAGAGTAAAAGAAGCTCTGCGAAGGTCAATTTTATCAGTATTAGACATTAATACAGATACTCAGTTTGATATTATCTCAGAAATAAAAAAAGTAAAGGCTGAGGGGCGTCCGTACATAATTTGTATGCTTGGAATAAATGGAACCGGAAAGACAACAACCATGGCAAAGCTAACCAAATTATTCCAAAAAAACAAATTTTCTGTTGTTTTTGCTGCAGCTGATACCTATCGAGCTGGTAGTATTCAACAATTAGGCAAACATGCTGAAAAATTGGGTGTTCGAATGATTGCTCATGATTATGGTGGTGATCCTGCTGCAGTGGCAATTGATGCAATAGATCATGCTGAATCAAAAGGAATTGATATTGTAATAATCGATACTGCAGGAAGAATGCAGAATAATGTAAACCTAATCAGAGAATTGGAAAAAGTCATTCGATTATCAGAACCTGATTTGAAAATCTTCATTGGAGATGCATTAGCAGGTAATGATGTGATTCGACAAGCAACCCAGTTTAATGATGATATAGGGATAGATGGAATTGTCATGACAAAAATCGATTCAGATGCAAAAGGAGGGGCTGTAATTTCCGTTGCTCATGCTACTCAAAAACCCATTCTATTTTTGGGAAATGGACAAAGTTACGATCATTTAATCAAGTTCGATCCTGAATTTATCGTTTCTCAAGTAATTCCAAATTGATCATAGAATGTCTTCAAAGAATTATTTAATTGAATCACAAGTCCTGATCATAGTTTCAAAACAAGATCTAGCAGGATTAAATATGAAAGATCATTTGCTTGAGATCATAAATTTTGATTTGAACAAAGATTTCAAGATTCATAATACTTGGCCTCCTGGCGATTATGAATATTACATTTCTGAATTTTGCTCCCTTCTTTTAATTCCAGAAAATCAAATTAAGACAGATTACTTCCAAGGCACAATCAACGCAAGATTAGTAATATTTGCTTCAAAACATTCCTCCGCTGCAGGTCAAAAATCATTATTAGTACATACAACCGGAATATGGGGAAAGGAATCTGGACATGGTGGACATGATCACGAAATTGCGTTGGCCCCTTCTTTTACTCTGACCTATGCTTACAATAAAATTAAAGAATTGGTCCAACATAAAGATTTATCCGAATTTTGGATCGGGGCTGAAGTTACCCATCATGGACCATCCGCTCTCAATATACCTCTTATGTATATTGAAACAGGTGGGACTGAAGTCGAATGGAACAATATAGAAGCCTGTAGTTTAATTGCAGATGTAATATTAGAAATTGTGAAATTATACAATTTACCAGATAAAGAATTTGATTTGTTGGAGACAAATCCAGCAATGATTGGGATCGGTGGAGGGCATTATGCACCTTCATTTATTAAAAAATTAGAAAAAGACGAATATATGTTGGGTCACATAATCCCAAAATATGCACATGAAGACATGCCTGAAGAAATGATAAAAATTGCTTGGGAGAGAACTATTGCTAAAGAAAAAATATTTCTAATAGACAAGAAAGGAACTAAAAGTTATTTCAGGCATCAGTTTATAAAAATAATTGAAGAATTAGGTTTTCCATGGAATTATACTTGAATAAAATCATTATTTTACATTAAAAATTATAGTCTGCGGATCCACTATATTTAGATTAGTCAAAGTTTCAATGGATTTCTTATTCATATGTTTTAATCCAAATTGGCTGATTTCTGAATATTTAATGGAATCAGATATTTTTTCTTCTAATTGTCCTTTAGAATAAAGTAGAACATTTTTCTTTTTAATACCCCTCAGAAATGGAGTAATAAATTGAAGATTGATTTTTTGTAATTCGATAATTACTTTATGATCTTTGTTTGTCAGCATTTGATATTCAGATTTCATTTTACTGATCAAAGATTCTATTACAAAGTCATCCAATACTTCTTCAGGATTTAGTTGATAATTAATTAAATAATTTTCCAAAATTAAGATGCTTCGATTATAATTAAAATGATTGATGTAATTTAATAGATGCTTAGTATTAAGGTTCCCATCATTAATAAATTGAAATTTCAATAATTTTAGTAAGATCCCAACTGCTCTTCCCGAAAAACCATTACTGATTAAATCTTTACCGTTAAGAGGCATTTTCAACTCTAATTTAGGCAATATGTCTGAAATATCGTTTTCCAATTTTTCAATATTTGTTATTCCCCATCTGTCATCAACAATTCGTAGTAATTTGGTAACTGTATTAAGAAATTCTCTTGGATTTGTCTTCGGATTTAATGTATCAATAATTGTAAGAATTACTGATTGTAGTACTTCCTTATTCAGATTAACAATATTGAACAAACTACGCACATAGATCAATAGATGTGTAATATATTCAATTTTTTCATTTCCCATTCCAGGGAACCTAGTGAAAATATTTTGCACTTTAGATTGTAGATCATAAGAATTTACATCTTTCAGAAGGTAATGTAAAAGAATTGCCCAATTAACGACATCCGAAGAGGGTTGGTTGTCTTGGTATTTGCGATTTTTTAATAATTGAAATAACCAATCAATATCTTCATTATCACCAAATTCCGGAAATAATATAGAAAACATATTCAATTCATGTAAAAGCATCACACCTCTTGGTAAATTCTTAATGATCAAATTTAATTCTGTAAAAATCCTTTCTCCTGATAACTGATGTTCTAAAACTAAATTTCGATTTTCTCGAATAGCTTCTTTGGTTTTCTCTTCAATATTGAATCCCAATTTCACTGCAAATCTAATTGCACGAAAAATCCTTAATGAATCCTCCTGTAATCTTTTGACAGGATCTCCTACAGATCGAATAATTCTATTGTCTAAATCTTCAAGTCCATTATAATGATCTATTATAGTACCATCTTTGTTTAATGCAAATGCATTGACAGTGAAATCCCTTCTACCCAAATCTGTTGATAAATCTCTAACAAATGTGACTTTGTCAGGTCTACGGCCATCTGAATATCCCTCTTCTTCTCGAAATGTTGTAAATTCATAATTCACTCCATTACGTCTAATAGTGAGCGTTCCATGCTTTTCACCATATGAGAAAATTTTATCATTAATAAAAACTTGTTTTAACTCTTCAGGAGTAGCCGAAGTCGCAAAATCAAAATCATCTGCTATTGTATTTCCTGTTTCATTATTCAATATTTGATCTCGTACATAGCCACCTACCACATATGCGTCATATCCAACTTCTTCTAATTCTTGTAAGATTTGAATAACTGCTTCAGGAAGTATTATTATCGGATTCAATCAAATCAGCAACTTTGTGAATTATCTCTTAATGTTATAACAGTAGTACTCAATAAAAATGATTATTATTCATCCAATCTAAATTTTTCATCTCTTAGTATTTTACTCATTAAAAATAAATCATCTCTTATATGCCAACCGAGTTTTTTATAGTATTCTACAACTTTGCTATTAGATTTCTCAACCATCAAATGTACTTTAACAAGACCTTTCGATTTAAAATAATCCAATGCTTTTTGCATTAATATTTTTCCATACCCTTTGTTTTGATCCTCACTACGAACTGCTACATGTTGTATATATCCCCGTCTACCATCAAAAGAACAGATCACCGTACCAATAATTTCTGAATTTTGCTCAAGTAGAAAAAATTTATTCCCTTGATTTTCCACAAGTATTAGGATCTCATCTTTTTTGTCTGATAAACCTAAAATCAGACCCACGTCTATCCACAAATCTCTAACAATATTATAATCCGCTGGTGTATATTCTCTAAATGATTCGATTGAAATTAGAATCAATACCTCCCAGCTAGTGTTATGGTAGGTAATTTAGGTAATGTAGCTCGTACCCTTTTTCGAGATTCTTCCTCCATACTTTCTAAGAAGCCTAATAATTCAAGTAACGAACTGGCAGTTTGAAGTTCTTCTTTATATTTTTCTAATTTAGGAAGAAGATAGAGATATGCTTTCTTCAAAGCAACATACTCATAACCGTCAATTGTTCCCCTAAATGAAGTAAATACCATATCTTTAACGTGTTCATAATCAGTAAGATATTCTATTTCCTCACCATTATAACTGACACCTAGGAAATTACTTAACTTCAATATCAGCGAATGTTTAATATATCTAACCTGTGCAAGATAACTATTCCATATTTGGAGATTATCTGCATACGCCCAATCCTTTGCACTTAGACCAAAATCAACAACTGCAACTTTGACATCTTGAAAAATGTTATTTGTTATTTGATATAAATTTGAGACTTCACCCCTATTTGCAATTGAATCTCTGCTTATTGAATTAACAACAAAATTATAAAATCCATCATTAAAGATATTCATTTCTTTGTTCAGCTTATCCAACCGCCTTAGTTGATCAGTTTCATCGTTTACCTCCATTTGTTTCATTTTGGTCAAAAATTGATTGTCTAAGCCTAATGAATCATCATCATTTACCTGTAATCTTCTTGGTAAATTGATTAGTTGTTTTTGATGATTTATTTCACTTAGGATTTTTGTTATTTTTCGAGAATCAACTACTCCATCTTCCCATTCTGAAATTTCTTTTAATATTCTTTTAAGGGCAATGTTAACTACATGTTCACTCAATATTTTATCTGCATAAAGTGTAACCGGTCTTTTAATTGAAAAAATTTTTCTGAATAAATTATTTTGCAATTCTACTGTTCTAGTCTCAAAGGAATTTACAATTTCTTCAATTGTTAAATCAAAGTTCTTCAGCTTAATTATATCTTTAATTTTATCAAGATATGAATTAGTATATCTACTCGGATTTGTGCGAAAAATTCTTTTTAATTCGTTAGTTGAATTTAAACAGAAGTATACAATAATCTGATCATAAATAGAATCAGAATCATGATTTTTTGAAATTCTAAATCGATATTCATCTATTTCGAAATAAACAGAAATTTCCTCTACTGTGTATTTTAACAGCTTCAATGGTCCAGTTGATAATAAATCTAAGGGTTGAATAAAATTTTCCAATGCGGGTAGATATTCATCAGGTAACTCTAATTCTGTAAAATTAGTTTCATAGAACAAAGTATCACTTGTTTTTGTAAGATTAATAAATCCAATAGGAAATTCTGTTCTTGCAGACCCTATAATATTTAACCTATTTTGCAAATTGTCAATTCCTATTATATCTCGTAATCTCTCAGATTTTCTACCATCAAATTGATTTATTACACCTCTAGTCCCAAAAATTTGACTTTTTGCTTCAAAATCAGTTAATATATGCATAAAATCTGAACTGGAGGTCAATGTATTGCATAAGATATTAATCGCGTTTATATTATTTTCGGCCAACAAGAAAATCTTCAAACCCTTGAAAAGTTCTCTACTGGTGAATGAATAGGTCTTGTTATTTGAAATAAAGCTGTAACCTAATATACTAATTCTCTTATTATCTCGAGATTCAATTTTAATGTCTTGAATAGTTAAAAAATTAGTCTGATGAGTATTTGTAATACCATATTGCCTCATTTTCTGCTTGAGAATATTAGGAAAATCATGGAGATAAATTAAATTTGCATGTAAAATAGCTTCCGCTGCAGTAAAACTTGAATCTATTAAGGGCGAAAAATCATTTAAGGTTGAAGTTTGTTGATATAGACGTTCGAAATAAGTTGAACCTTGTTGTAAACTTATATTGTGAGTATCTATTTTGAATGGGAGATTTTGAACTCCGAGAGCGTGATTTATATCATCGAATATGATTATATCTTCTGAGGGTTTACCATCCTTAAATTCAATTTCAACACTTTCTCTTATTGTAGCAACATCATGATCATCAAATTCAATTAAATAATTCCACTTATCTGGGATTGCTTCTGTCAAATCATGATCTAAAGTCTGTGTCCCTCCACCAATTGGACCTGCCACATGTATCAATTCATTTGTATTCTTTTTTAGAACAGGTAAATTATTCTCATCTACTATTATGTAAATAATTCTTTGATTTAAATTCTCTTTTTTGATATATTGATGATATTCTTGAATTAACTCTTTCTTTCTGTCATCAACGAATTTTACAAACCTATCTATCGACTGTTCAATTTGAATGGGTGATGTACTTTCGTTTATATTATTTATTAGCTCTTGTAAATGATCAGGATAATAATTATTTTTTCTAACAATTTGTGTGGAATAATTTAATTCGTGATCAACTTTAGTTGGATCTGGATAGATTGACAAGATTAAATCAGGTTTGGATTCCACTAATATTAGATATTTTGTATATTATAACAACGTACTTTTTCTAATCTGATTTGTTGTGATATTGTTAGCATTAAACTTCTGTCTACTGAAAGTTATTGAGTGTTAGCTATTCATCGATGAACGTATACAATTTCTTTAATAATTCATTATTTCAATATGATTTGATAATGATCTGAAAAACTAACTTTTCTTGTATGTTCAGCTAATACTATACCAACGTCACCGTATCCTCCAGCTGCTACACTGGAATAGTATAGTACTTGTCTCCTTATAGAGAGGGGCGCTTCCTTCCACTTGGTGTATTCAAGCTAGCAGGCTTCACCAAGATGGCTTTTTCATACTTTTTAACCATTGCAAGATCATTCTCGATATCATCAATTATATCAAAATTAATATCATTACTTGATTTATGATGGCTCGTTACAACGGATACAGGAACAGAAATTGCTAAATTCTTTTTGACTGTATTTGGACTTCTCCTTCTCTTGTGAGAATGAGCCTTCGGTGTAGTCTTAGTACCTTTTTCTTGATATGGTCTAAGAAATCGACCTAGTCCAACTTTACTCCAAGTTGATTTTGGTGCAAGTTTCCTGTACTTTACAGTACGTTTTGCTATATTCATAGCTCCATTGAAATCGGCATTGTTGNGNACTCCACATTGGGTNTTNAAACATTTGAAAAACGATTGNGTNGGTCTTTTNCCTTTAATATTACATTTATAACAAAAGATCGATGTCCAATACTCATCAATTGCAAATAATTTGTTTTTCAAACCAATTTCAGATAGTTTGTGTTCTAGCAATTTGGTAAATCTGAAGAAAGCCCAGGAGTTGAGTGTTTTCCTGAATTTTTTACCTTTACCATTGCCTTTTCTTCCCTTTTTACGGATCCCTTTCAATTTACCTATTCCTATCTGTAAATTGAATGTTTGACTTATATCCTGGATATGCGCCACTAATTCTTTTACCAGAATACGATCATATTCCAATGAAACTATCTTTCGTCTGTCTTTAAGTTCTTTTAGCTTCCTTGAAATATTACCCCTGCCAATAGAATTATTGATCCGATGATAATATTCTCTCTGTAAACTAGCTATTTGATCTTCCAGTCTCGATAATTTTTTGAATTTATTGTCTGAATGCCAGGTTTTCCTATGTTGAATACCTGTATTAGTCATCACCACAGTAAATGCAGTCTTTTTTATTCCAAGATCAATCCCCATCACCGCCTTTGGTTTACCTTTTACATCCTGACTTTCAATCTGTGAATTGATGGAAAAATTGGCATAATGTATTCCATCTCTTTTTGAGAATCTTAGTGAAGCTATCTTTCCTTTGGAAATCTGTTTTACATGATACTTGCCCAGTTTCAGGGGAATTTTTAATCTGTTATGCTTTACTTTCTTTTTTACTCCATTAACAATTAACCAGTTGGTATCCATCGAATCTCTTACTGAAACAATATTAAAATCCAAATTAAAACGTCCTCTCGGTCCTCCATTATATAATATAGTTCGTGAAAATAATCCTTGTTCTTTTTTAGATTTGTCAATTGATAATTTTGCATTTTGAATTATTGATAGTTCTAGATATGATTTGTAAGAACTAACAGCGCTCTCCCGACATTCTTGTAACTCATCAGTGGATATTCGAGGATATTTGTTCTTAAGATCATACCTTACTGTTCTTCTACTGTTAGTGGTCAAAGTTAGTCGATCCAACAAACCAGTATCAATTTGGTATTTGTCACGTTTTGATATTGTTACGAGATTATCATGTTCTTTCTTGATAATTCCAAGATATTTTTTAATGATGTTTGAATCTCGCTTTTGCATACGATGGTATCTCAATTGATGTGATCGAGACATTTTATCCCAATTAACCAGGACTTGTATCGCAAAAGTATGTTTCACTTGATAAAATTATACACTTATCTATTAAAAACTAGTTAGACAGTACATTGTAAGTGAAATTTTCCAATTTCCCAGATATCCATATCTCCAAATTTATCAATACAAAGAAAGTTAGTTTTTTATTACATGGTTGAAGACAGGCCTTCTTGGGATAATTATTTTGTCGAACTAGCCAAACATGTTTCGAGTCGATCTACTTGTACAAGAAAGCAAGTTGGGGCAGTGATTGTAAGAGATAAAATTATCCTATCAACTGGATACAATGGTTCAATTNGAAATACAGAACATTGTAGTGAGGTCGGATGNTTACTAGAAAATGGACATTGCATTAGAACTATTCATGCTGAGGCTAATGCATTAGTACAGGCTGCTAAAAATGGTATAAACATAAATGGGTCAACTATTTACACAACCGCATCGCCATGTTTCCACTGTTTTAAACTACTGGCAAATGCAGGCATTGTTAAGATATTTTATTCCGAACTCTATGGACCGGATAAAAAATTCCTTTCATACGCAAAAAGCTTGGAAATAGATTTATGTAAACTTTCAGACATTAATGGGGACTAAATAAGTCAATTTTGTTATTGTTTTTAGGTTTTTTATTGACAAGGGTTACTCCAGTTAAAATTAATATTAAAGCTACTACATACCATAAACTAAATTTTTCTTCTGGAATTAGGATCAATGAACTAATAACGCCAAAAATTGGAACTAAGTTAACAAATATACTAGTTCTTGAAGGACCAATCTTTCTAACACCTGAATTATATACTATATTTCCATAAACTCCAGCAATAATTGCTAAATATGTTATACTCATCCAAATTTTAAATTCAACTTCAATAAACCATGTTCCTTGAATGGGTGAAATTATCAGTAAGACTAACCAACCGTAAAACGAATCCCAAGCTGTAAATGTTAGTGGTTTAACTTCCTTTAAAACAGGTTTTGCTAGTGCGGTAAAAGTCGCCCAGGTTAGCGCAGCTAGAAAAATTATAAAATTACCCAATGCTCTATTTGGAACATCTGTATTCGGACTTTGGCTAACCACTATGACTACCCCCAACATTGCAACAATTAAACCAGATGCCTTATTTCTTGTAAATTTTTCTTCTGGATAAATTTGACTTGCAATTAGAGCGGTGATTGCTGGATTCATAGCTATGATTAATACAGCATCTGAAGGTCCAGTATATTTTAATCCCGTTAAAAAGAATANATTGTATAAAGTGACTTGCAGAACTCCCAGACCAAATATTTTTGGATGAAGCCGTTTAGGTACTCGTAAATCCTTCTCAATTAGGATAGCCGCAATAAAAAAGAAAGGGAGTGAAATTGTGTATCTTAAAAATGCTGCAGTTAGCGGAGGGACATTTTTTGAAATGATGGAACCAAATGGCCAACTCGCCCCCCAAAACATCACTACTGAAAGTAATAGTCCATACATAATTAAGTCTGATTTTCTATTAACTTCGGAACTTAGATTTTCAGAAATGCTTTCCAATATAATGAATACAAATATTCTATTATAGATATTTTTCTAACCAAATACTACAGAATCATTGGATAATTCCATTTCCTTGTCTGAGTGAAAATAATATTCATATTTCAGTCTCACATNTAATAATATTAAGTCTCTAAGTTATAAAAGATCCACCAACTGATTTCTAAATTATTCTAAGGAAATTTCAAGTTGTTTTCCAGTTAGATGGTGGTAGGCTCTCAACAATCCAATGGGACCTGCCATCATCATATTCCCTCCTGGGTTTACATATTTAATATCAAGAGTCTTGAGTTTTGCTCTATTTGGTCCAATAACAGACATAGGAAATAAATTTTGAATTTCTGGATACTTCATTTTCATTTCATTTCGGATAAACACTCCATGTCCTCCAGATTTCAAGGTTTCTTCATGGGATAAATTTCCCATTGCAAGTCTTTGAATATTTTCGATAAAATTCTCTAACTTAATCCCACCTGTATGGATTTCATAGATAGCTTCAACTAATTTATTCTTAAGAATCACTGCTAACGTGTGACCATTACCAACATTAACAACTAATTCGTAATCTTTAACGTATCTTACTGCACCAAGAATAACAGCTGGACTTGAATCCATAACAAATACATCATTATTTTTTAAATGTGTAAATATCCTGAGTGCAGAAGAAGCAATCGATTTTAATCTGGGTAATGAATCAGGAATTAAACTTGACTCAAAAAGTAAATCTTCTAATCTACCTTGTATTCCAAGATCTCGGTATACAGTCTTCATTCGAAAATCACGTGTGCTTTGTTTAGGATCTTCTGGTTCACCATGATCTTGACAACAAAGTAAAACCTTAGTTATTTCCTTTTTACCAATTCCAGATCCTTCTAAAATCTTAAAAATTCTATTCCAATCAACATCGCTGATTTCAATGATTGGCCCATCAAAATCATTAATTTCCCCATCTTCAACTATTTTTATACCTTTAGATCTAACCTGATCTAACATATATCTTAAACTTCTAGCAGCAGTTTTTGTCATGATCACTGCATTTGGTTCCGATTCACTAATTGCATATACTGATTTATGCCAAGGTTCTCCGGCCATCAAATCACCATTAATTCGTAGGGGCCTCGTTTTAATTCTTTCAATTTTTTTAACTAGCAATTGGGCAGTAGAGGGGAGGATCATTTGGATTGAATTTTCAATTAGTTGATTTTCTTGATAAAGAAGGATATCTTCCGTTCCTTTTCCTACATCTATACAGAGAATCAATAATTGGATTATATCCAATCAATATAATTTATTATTTATCAAAGGATATTAATTTGAAATTTTATCTATTAAATGATTCAGCTTAAAATTCTTGCAATTTTTAAATTTAAGGAGATGTATTTCTGAATTAGGGGTTAATAATTAACCCTTCAATTTGATACCATCTGTAACCTATCGCCTAATTTATTAACTCGAGATATTATTTAAACTCGTACTAATCAAAAATTTGAACTTCTTTCTTTATTATTATGGGTAACCAAAAAGGATAGATGATAGTTGAAGAGAAAATATACAGGTTAGACAGATGATCAATATGAGTTACTCACGAGATAATCAAAGTAGAGGTCCAAGAGACAGACCGCCCAGAGAGATGCACAAAGTTACATGTAGCGAGTGCAGCAAAGAGACTGAAGTACCATTCAAACCCGACGGGGAACGTCCAGTTTACTGTCAAGATTGCTATCGAGCAAGAAGACCCCCACGTCGAGAAAATAGGTATTAATTTCTATATCAAACAATCTATTAATAGATAAATCAAAAACAAACAAAACAAATATAAAAAAATGTTCAATTACATTTAAACAAGAATCCGTGGATATGAATTTTGTGACCGGATCAATCCATTCTATTTCATAACATAGGATTTTGATTCCTCACAATATTCAATCCATCGATTTTTCATAGAAACCGGAAATTTAGCCCAGTCTTTCATTGGTTCCCCTGTTCCCACATCATGTCGACGTGCTTGGTCTGTAGAGACAAGTTCAGTCACTCGCTCTTGACTTAGTTTAACTACCAGTTCACCTTTGTAAAACATAACAAATAATTTTTTTCCATATTTTATTCCCTGGGCACCTTTTCCAATATTAACAATGACTTCATCATCATTTGCAAAATGAGATTTTACTTCATTATAAACTTCCGACATACATAGCAAATTTTTCTTACAATTGCTTAAAGTTTTGCAGTTTGGAATGTCAAATTATAGTAATCTATGAAACGAAGCAATAAAATCTTAATTATGTTTTGGATATAAATCCTCTTCATCAGTATTTTCGTGGATTTGATTTACATCCAAAGATAAGGGGTCATCAGCAAAATCTTGCAGGAGGGTCATCAGATTGATATAATCCTGTCTTCCTTCCTTTTGTAAATAAACAAACTGACGTCGCATTTCTTTATCAAAATTATCATCCACAGTTATATATGATTTTGATTCTAATGCTTTTATGTTGGTATAATATTCATCCCAAGAAATTTCTAGGCTATTTTTAATTTGAATTGAAGTAAGATTATCATGGACAGATAACATTTTAACCATGGCTAGTCGAATTGGATTCATTAAAAATTTGTATTTGAACATCTCTAGGGGGATATTGGTCTCCAAAACATTGTCAGCTTCTTTTTTTACTGATTTAGACGAACCAATCAATAGAACATAGAATAATGACTGAAACGGTTTTGTAATTTTAGATACATAGCTCTGGTCGTTGAAAGGCCATATTTTTTGAATTAAATTTTTAAAGATTTTTTTTTTGAAAAATAGAATTTGTAGGATAAACCCAATAGGGTAAATGTACCTAGGGTTATCCCAATATTTGTTGTCGTTATAAATCCGTCATCACTAGAATCTTCATGTGGGATACCGGTATCATCTTTTGCCGGGGTACTACTGGTATCGTCTTCCAAAGCACTAAGATCTTTGGCAACCCTGAAATTATCAAAACTAATTGGTCTCGCGGTTCCTATCCCAAAATAATTATAACTTCCTTGGATAGAAACTATCACATGTTCAACTATCGTGACTTCATTTATGAAAACAGAAATTGTCGTCTCGTTTTTGACAATCATGAAGGTGTAATCAACTCCATTTTCAGAGAAATTGTCAGCTCTTGTATAACTCGTATGTATTTCATCTAATAATTTTTTTTCTGATATACTATTTTATTAACTCCCAAGTCATCTATCATGAATCGAACGTAGATATGATTTTCAATAAGGGTCGATAATGTTTTTCCATCCCAATCGAAATCACCATCCATTAGATCCATTAGTTCGAACTGCCAATTATAATCTTCATATGGAAAAGAAGACTCATTGACGAGTGTCTTATACCGATCATTTTGAACTGTGAATTCCCATACTCCGTTTTTTAATGTTGTTGGATGATAGGCATGATCCCAATTCCAAGTGTCGTTTATGAATCTATTTGATACGAGCTTCCCATCCTGAATCGAAAGTGAATGTTCCTTCACCTTTGCTCCTGAAGTTCCAAAATATCCTTCCCAGTTTACTCCTATAAATTTCCATTCTCCAATTCCCGCCGAAAAATCCTCCTCAAAGACGTGATCAACTGCAATCACATTATTTGGAAGAATCAGCAATATGAAGACAAATAAACTGAGGATAAATTTGTTTATACTAAGTTTGTCAATACTTCGTTTCATAGTATTATAACGGTACTATGGATTCAATTTAAAAAGAATTAAAATGAGAAAATCCCAAAAAGTATAACTTTATAACTGGATAACATTCAAGAGGCCGAAATGCAAAAATTTGTTTGTCAAAATCGATTTCGCAATACTCTGTAGTATCTAATCATAAATTAATACTAATTGTTTGCACAAATTTTTATTTTGTTTATCTAGAAATAATTGGATCGCCTGCTAATTACATTTCTATTAAGTATTGATTTTATTTATGTTTTTTATTGGCTTATAATATCGTTTAATCAAAAGACTACGTAGACTCCAAATAAAAGAAAAAGCTAATCCCGAAATAATAAGATCTGAATATTTCTTGATCCCGATAATTATCAGAAACACCAAGAAAATACTAATGCTGACTCCAAACCATTTCAGCTCTTTCTGCAAGTCTTCCGACTCTAAACTGCCCACACCGAATCGTTTGATACTCATCCGTACAATAGCCCATGTAATCGTGTAAGCTAAAATTAAAATCAGAATTTCATTAAAATTGGGGCTTCCAATTACACGTAAAGATAGTAGGAATAAAATTAAAATTCCCCCAAAGTATAAAATTTCCTTAAATGAATCAATTTGATTCGACTGAACCATATTATAATAAAGAACTTTCAACTATTAATATTTTTCATGATCATTTGTATAAATACATTTTTTAAATTCAAAAAAATGATTACTTCACGTTCTGCAACCCTATATCTTATGTCGCTATCACTTTCCCTTTTATGTTTTTACACAATAAAGGTTCGATTGAAATAGGTTCTGTTCAATAATGAACGGTGCTTCCTTCTGCTTCTCATCCTGCTGGGATCATCAAAGTCAGTTTTCCCGTGATCTTTAACTACTGGCAGATCATTTTAAGTCCTTGAACTGAGTACCAGCATTCCTGTTATTTTGTTTTACCAAAAACAGGGTAGGACAACCTTTTGGTTTTCTGTACGCTTCTCACTATTCCGTTCTTCTTCTTTTCAGAAGAAGCTACAGGTAGACACTTACCTAGTCCTCTTACACCTTATTTACAAAGGTAGTAAGTTGTATGTCTGCAATCTTCCGATTGTAACTCCTACTGTTATATGATTTGACTATTTATAGTACTGAAGCTAAATTTCAATAATTTGCTTAATGTAAATATATACAAATATTTTTCATGCAATTACATACTCTCTATCCAAAATATTGAAAATTCACCAATTCAATTAGAGATAAATGAATGATCTTGAGCACCAACTCAAAGATATGAGTGTTGAGGGTAAATTATACAGAAAAGTTCCGAATAAACCCGATAGAATTCAGTGCTATGCTTGTGCTCACTATTGTTCAATTAAAGAAGGTAAGCGTGGTATCTGCAGGGTCAGATACAATGAAAACGGAAAATTAATGGTTCCTAATGGATACGTGGCAGCCTTACAAGGTGATCCCATTGAGAAGAAGCCCTTCTACCATTTTTTGCCGAATACACTGGCCCTATCATTCGGTATGTTTGGTTGTGACCTGCATTGTGGCTACTGTCAGAACTGGGACATTTCTCAAGCCCTGAGAGATCCTGATGCAGTAAGAAACGTTCGTATTTTATCTCCGACCGATATTGTTAATTATGCAATAAAAACAGATTCACGATCAGTGGTTTCAACCTATAACGAGCCTTTGATTACTTCAGAATGGGCAGTAGAGGTATTTAAAGAAGCGAGAAAAAATAATCTTTCAACAGGTTTTGTTTCAAACGGAAACTCAACTCCCGAAGTCTTGGATTTCATCCGCCCGTATACTGATGCCTATAAGATTGATTTAAAATCATTTAATCAAAAGAATTACGGAAAGTTAGGTGCCAACTTAGAAAAAATATTGAAATCTATTGAAAACGTATACAATAAAGGCTTCTGGCTTGAAATAGTGACCTTGTTGATTCCAGGATTTAACAACTCTGCAGATGAAATTCAGCAGATGGCAGAGTTTATTGCTGGGGTTTCAGTTGATATACCGTGGCACATTACTGCATTCCATAAAGATTATAACATGAGAGACCCTGAAAATACCAAACCTGAACAATTAATAGAAGCTGCAGAAATTGGTGTCAAAGCTGGAATAAACTTTATTTATCCCGGAAATGTCCATGGTAGAGTTGGTGATTGGGAAAATACAAATTGTCCGAATTGCAAGACTATATTGGTAGAAAGAATAGGGTTCCGAGTTATTTCATATAATCTTTCAGATGATGGAAGATGTCCTTCTTGTGATGAAGTGATTCCTGGCAAATGGGAAACCCCAAAAGAAAGGAAGAGCTTGTTTAAATTTTTAACATAGATTAATCTATAAATTTAATTTTTTTTACACTACACTTTTTTTTTCTAATCAGCGATACTAATTGTTAAACTTGCATAACCAACAGTGTAATTCCCACCAGGTAGAATATCTGCACTGTTCGCATATTTAACCAGATCAATTTCAGGTGTTCCCATTAAATTAGCCAAAGACATAATGGTAAAAACGGGTCCGTAACCACACATTGTCATATTCAGAAATCTCCTTAACGAATTAGAATTATCCGGATCTCCTTCTATGAATGTTTCAATCATTTTTTGATCATTATAATGTAATTTCTCTTGATCATATTCATGTGACATATCGCTAGATGCAATTATTTTGATATTTTTATTCTTAAAATGTTTAATGATATTATGTATCAAATCAGCTAGTTTTCTCGCAACAGGTAATGATTGATCAGCCATACAAATTGTAATTATCTTGAATTTGTTTTGGTATAGGTATTGGAGAATTGGAAATTGAATATCAATTGAATGCTCAGATATATGTGCAGATTCTTCAATTTGAAAATTATCCTTCATATCACCAAAATTCCATTCTTTAATAAAATTTAGAATTTCATTATCTATCTCAATATCTCCAAGTGGGAATCCCCACTCTCCTTCTGGATAAATTGAAACAGGTGGACCCGTACCTCTGTGATTTGGCCCTATAACAATGATAGTATCTATTTCAGGACTATTTTCAAAAAGTAATTTGAAACCACAAGCTGCTATTCTGCCACTGTACATTAATCCTGCATGTGGTGATATCAATCCAAGTAGTCTGTCCCCATCAATTAGACCCAAATCTGGTTTTTCCAATGGATCTTTTCCTGGTCCGAATTCGTCATCCAAAAATAAGAATCTAATTTGATTTTCAAGACTATCCTTTGATCCTTCATACCAGCTTCCAGCAATAGGTGAAATTCTATACATGTAAACTCCCCAATTTGTTAACCTCTTGTGTTATTAATTTGATTTGTTAACCAACTTGAAGAAGATTGAACCTATTTCCATCTATATCTTCAAAAACTGCTTCTATTCCATGGTCCCTTTTTGTTGGAGGGGTAAGGAATTTTACTCCCTTTCCTTGCAACTTTTCATATGTTTCTTGGCAATTACTCGTAGAAAAGCTCCAGAGTGTCCCTTTTCCAATTGTTGTATTAAATTCAGCCGTTAATAATTCATGATCACCTGCATGGGGTTTTCTAATTACCATGGCAATTTCTTTTTGATTTTTGGGAGCGATAGTTAACCATCTAAATCCTGTCTTTTTACTTACAAGATCCTGTCTTTTCTCAAATTCAAGAGTTTCAGTATAAAATTTCAATGACTTGTCTTGGTCACGCACCAGTATTGTTACGAGAATTAATTTGTTAATAGTCATTATTACTTTACCGTCAATAATTTGGTAGAACAATTAATTTTAAACTTATCTTGAATTTTCCACCCTTATGATAAGTAATACCTATCTATTGATCATATATTAAATTCTTAAATCCAGTACAACATTGTTAGACTTCAATGTAATTAGAGCTGTTTTTCCTTATTCTTTTATTTTGACTTATTAGACCAATTTTTATTAGTTTATCGTATAATTCACAACCTATACAATAACCAAAGAATCCTTGGAGAAAAGATGCGAAGAGAAGCAAAATCATAGATACAAGATATATTAATGTAAAATTAAATAACAATCCGAATGAAGCTATACCACTAATTACCACTCCAATAAGTATTGCAAATCGTTTGGGTGGAGAAAATGTTGGAACGACATCTTTATGCACAATGTTTTTGTTTATTAGCTTAATTGAAATTACAAGTGGAGATAATCTTGGATGAATATATCTCAAAATAAAATCCACAAATAAAGGAATGATTATCCAACTTACTTCTGGTCTTATTATTGATATCAAAGATAAAGTGAAAACACTCTTAGCAATTGGACGTCTCGAGTTTTCATCTAAATAAAGAGGATAATTTAACATACTAATTTCATTTCACTTTAATCATTATTATATGAAATGATAAGGGTAAGATTATACTTTACAAAAGAGATCTAGTACATGAGTTGATCTTTAGTAAATATTATCAATAATTGAACCATTATTTTTGGTTAAAATAATTTATCCAAAGTAATACCTTTCAAAACTATCTGTATGATGAATTTGATTAAATAAAGATTCGAAACAAATAAGGGTGGAATAAAGTCAAGCAAAAAATTATAAAAACATATTACAGGTTAAAAAGAAAAGTAATTGAAACATAGAATATGGAAGATCTCGTTATTCGAGCTCGATGGTTGTATACAGAAGGTAAAATGTTAAAAAATCAGCAAGTTGTTGTAGAAAATGGATTAATAACATATACAGGATCTCAAAACGGATCTGAAATTCCAACTGGTGCAGAGATTAAAGATTATAAAAAGGGTTTAATAATTCCACCTTTCATAAATGCTCATACCCATATATCAGAGACACTTATTCGTGGGATTTGTGATGATGCTGACCTCCATGAATGGTTATATGAACATGTATGGAAAGTAGAGCCAAAAATGAAACCTAACGATGCAATAATTGGAGCACAATTAGGGGCAGCTGAAATGATTGCATCCGGAACAATAGGATTTGTAGATCAATATTTTTATTCTGATCAAATAGCTCAAGTAGTGCAAGATGTTGGAATGAAGGCTTTATTATGTCCTTCAATTTTTGAAGGTAATCCTGAAACAAACGATATTGAAAGTTCATACAGAAAAAATGTTGAAGTTCTGGAAAAATGGCATAAAAAGGATAATCGGATTTTCATTGGATTGGGGCCTCATGCACCATATACCGTCTCAGATGAATATTACTTGAAGATTTATGATAAGGCAAAAGAGCACAATACTAAAATACATACTCATTTGAATGAAACTCAAAGAGAAGTTAAGGAATCGCACCAACAATTTGGACTTTCACCAATTGAAAAAATGGATAAATTAGGTGTTTTGGATCATATTATCGCAGCTCATTGTGTCCATGTTTCTGATAATGATAAATTATTGTTAAAATCAAATAATGTTAGTGTTTTACACTGCATTCAATCAAATCTTAAGGTAGCAGCGGGTGTTGCAGACATACCTGACTTTCTCAAGAGAAATATTAATGTCTGTCTTGGAACTGACGGAAATGCATCCAACAATAATCTAGAAATGTTAGAAGAAGTTAGATTAACTGCATT
The DNA here is from genome assembly GCA_001940725.1 of Candidatus Heimdallarchaeota archaeon LC_2. The sequence continues at coordinate 43,623 of MDVR01000026.1, forward strand.
AATTCATAAAGGATTACATTATAATCCAAAATTAATTAGGACCGAAACTGCGTTGAAAATGGCAACAGAAAACTCTGCAAAATTATTTCCAGAGGGGATCTTTTCAGGAAAAATTCGTGTCAGCGATAATGCAGATATATTAGTTGTTGATTTGAATAAACTTCATACAACTCCAGTAATCAATCCACTAAGTAATTGGATCTATTCTGGTAATAATCAAAACGTAGCTCTAACTATAAGCAATGGTAAAATTCTATACGATGAAGGAAAATTCACTACTCTAAATATTGACGAAATAATGGATCAAGCTCAACAATCCACAAATCGAATGATGGATGATGCAGATTACACTTCTCGTACTTTATGAGTTCTTTAAATTAATTCGTTCACATTCAATTAATCAATAATCAAGGTTAAATTGAGTTTATTTTACCTAAGAAGTACTGGAAATTTATAAAACCTTTACTTCAAATATAACTTAGATATATAATTGGGGATAATATGATACGAAACACTAACCTCTCGAGCTTAAAATATAAACGAGTTATAGATTCTGATGGAAATGACATTGGGACAATTAAGGATGCAGTAATTAACATGAATTCTTTAGAGTTACGTGGATTTGTGATTCATGGTTCTAGATTAGAAGAGTTGATGGAAACTCTCAAGTTAAGAGCTGATGTTGATCCCCTTTTGTCCAATGACTTTATTGAAAATTTTGACACCAATCAGATCACTTTGAATGTAAACAAGGAAAAATTATCAAATGCGATGGCTCAAGGTGAAATCAAAGAAGATGAAATTTTATTTTCCCAACTTCGAAAAATTCCAGTATTTAGTAAACAAAATCGAAAAGTCGGGATATTCTCAGATATTTTCTTTGATAGTCAAGGGTTATCATCTTACAGTCTTGGAGGTCAGGTATTTCAAAAAATACTTTGTGATAATAATTGTTCTAAAACTTTAAATTATGTGGTTAACAGCTCTTTACTAACCAAAACAAATGCAGGATATGAGATTAATAGAGATATTCATGATTTAGAAAAACACATGAAACTAAATCTTACAAATGCAGTTCGCGATATATTAATAGAATCAGAAAAAGATGGGATCATCACTGAAGATGAAAAAAATTTAATTTCAGCAGTTAAGATTGATGTCATAAATTATCAGCATGCAATAAATTTAGCTCAGGAAGATAATATAATTACAAAAGAAGAACAAATGGTACTTGATTCTATAAAAACACAAATCCTGGAAAATGTGATCTCTGTTGCAAAAAAAGATGATAATATAACGGATGAAGAAATTCTTCTAATAAGGAAACTAGCATCATATATGTCAAACAGGAAGGAAGAATTATTTTGGAACATATTTGGCCCTTAAAGTTTAAAGTTTAATAACATCTCAATAATTAGTTTTTAATGCACTGGTCTAATATTTTAAAAAGGAATGAGTGAAGGTTATTATATAGCAAATGAAAACTGTCAAATTTTATTTGGATTGCCTTTCTGCGGCTTCATATATCGTATCTAGTCATGGGGAAGCTGTGGTGATTGATCCACAAAGGGATATCGAAATTTATATATCTTTTTTGAGAGAAAATAAATTGAAGTTGAAATACGTTTTAGAAACTCACCTACATGCGGATTTTGTTTCTGGACATTTGGAGTTAGCAAGAGAAACTAATTCTCAAATAGTTTTTGGAGAAAAAGCTGATGCAGAATTTGATCACATCGCAGTTAAAGATAATCATATACTAAACTTTGGAAATGTAGAAATTAAGATTATTGAAACTCCGGGTCATACTCCAGAGGGTGTATGCTATATAATGAAGGATCTGAGACATCCAAATAATGAATTATCAGTTTTTACTGGAGATACACTATTTGCTGGTGATGTTGGAAGACCGGATTTGATGGATGGGACCCTATCTAAAGAGATTCTTGCAAAAATGTTGTATGAATCTTTACACAATAAATTGATGGTTTTGCCTGATAATACGAAAGTTTATCCCGCTCATGGTGCTGGTTCATCTTGTGGCCGATCACTAACAGATGTAGAATACACGACAATTGGGCTTGAAAAACAAACGAACTATGCTTTGCAATCTATGAGTGTTGAAGAATTTACTAAGCAAGTTACTACAGACCAACCCCTCCCACCAAAATATTTTTCATTAAGTGCGCAACTCAATCGAAAAGGTTTACAAAATATTGACAATATTTTGAATAAACTTCAATCTTTTTCGGCAGAAGAATTATCACAATTAAGTCAATTAGATGATATTACAATAATCGATGTACGAGATCCTGAGCTATATTCGAAATATTATATTCCAAATTCAATAAATATTGGTTTGGATGGTAGATATGCAGAATGGCTTGGAAGTATAACTAGTCCAGATCACAGAATCATAATAATTGCAGATCCTGGTTCAGAGAGGGAAGCTGCAATTCGCGCAGCTCGAGTTGGTTTTGATAAAGTAATTGGCTATCTTGAAGGTGGTATCGCAGGTTGGATTAATGCAAATCGGGACACTGTCAATTTTAGAAGAATCGATCCAGAGGAGGTTCTATCTTATATAGAAAGAGATAATGCTACAATACTTCTTGATGTAAGAAGACCAACTGAATTCAGTATTTCTCATTTACCTCATGCAATAAATATCCCTTTAAGTTTATTAGAATCAAATCTAGACAAGCTTGATAAAAATAAGAAATATGTCGTTCACTGCGCAGGGGGCTATCGATCCGTTATTGCAAGTAGTATCTTAAAGAGAAATGGTTATGAAGACGTGATTGATATCCGTGGAGGATATGATGCGATCCTTGAAAAATCTATAAAGATTCCTCATATTCATTAATTATAGTCCTAAACTTTTTGATTGTTCAAATCTAATACAATTTGTGGTTGATCCCACGAACTTATCATATGATAATATACTTTCAATTTTAAATAAGATTGGAAAATCAGAACACTTTGATAAAATTATTCAGAGTTATCGAACTATAATCAAAAAAAATCACATTTATAGTCTTGATCTAATTGGTTTACGAATCCAAAAGCTCCCAGCTGGGATTTTTGATGAATTTAAAAATTTAACACATTTATATTTAGCTTGGAATAATTTGAAAGAGTTACCCCCTAACATATTTAATAAGTTAGGAAATTTAGTTCATCTTGATCTTAGGGGATCTGGATTAAGTATTGTACATGAAGTTCTGTTCAATAATTTAAAGAGATTACAAAGGCTTGAGCTGAATGATAATAATTTAGTAAATTTGCCCGATCATGTATTCGATAATTTAATATCTCTTCGCGAATTGAATCTTAGTAACAACAAAATTAAATCATTACATCCTCCAATTTTTGACAATCTAGCAAATTTAGAACACTTATATCTATATTTTAATCCCTTACCTGAAGAAATCAGTTTTGGAAATTATTACGATCGAGAAACAGTAATAGAAGTATTGGATTTATTAAAAACTACTTTTTCTAAAATATGACAAAGTAATCAATATATCGTCAATAAAATAATGATTTATTAGTTCTCGACTTGCAATGTAACCTATACCTTTTTTTTAATCGCTTAGTACTTCCGTTTAAATACCAATTATTAATAATAAATGGTGAACTAATGGCTAAATCATATACAATTCATTCGCATAAAGGTGGCGCTGGAAAAACGATGCTTGCGATAAACATGGCTGCGTATCTTGCCAAAATGGGAAAAAGAGTGGTAGTACTAGATTTGGATCTTAATGCTCCAAGTTTACAGACATACGCTCCAAATAGAGAAGAATCAACAATCAATGAAATATTTCTAAACAATGCAGATCCCGAAAAAGTTATCTTCGACGCAACTTATCTTATTGGCGATGTCCCTGGTAAGCTATTTTTGGGTTTGGCTGATATTAATGGTGACGTGATTTCACAAATGGGACAACGGAGTAAAGATGATCTGTTAAAAGATTTGTATATTTTAATGGGGTTAATTAGAAATAAACTTCCTAATGAACCGTGGTATGCAGATTATATTTTAGTTGATACACCTCCGGGTTTATCTACCCTTTCAATAAATGGTGTTGCGGCGACTGAGGAGCTCATTCTTATGCTAAAAATTGTAAATGCAGATATTGAAGGAACCAGACATTTCTTGAAGACAATTCATAAAGCTCTAAGGCCCACAACCCACTTGATTGTAAATCAAATTCCAATACAATTTATTGAGGACGATGGAAAGCAAAAAACAGATGAGCTCTTAGAAAAGAGGATTGTAGGTCCAATTGGAAGATCAAATATTAAATTTTCTGGTGTCATATCAACCAATGAAATGTTAATCAACAAAGAATTGAATTATGCATTTCAAGCTTTCACTAATGCCATGGATATAGTTAGAAGACCAATTCACTTAATGGATGAGGAAAATATAGAATTCTCAAAAAATTTTAAAGAAATAATAAATTCAATTATGGGTGACTTTCGTTGAGAATATTTGCAGTTTATGTAATTAATGAAAATGGCTTATGCCTCTATCATCAATCATTTACTGCCGATGCACCCCCGTATTCACTCATAACTGGATTATTAACTGCAATGCAAAATTTTGTCCTTGAGGTAACAGGAAGCTATCCTACTGACTTATCTGCGGGTGGTTTCACATTTCACATGGAAAAATATGGTCCGTTAACAATAGTTCTTACTACATCTAATCAAAAAACTCCTATTCCAACTCTGGGCGATTTAGGAATCCGTTTTCTAAGTCGATTTGGTGAAAAGGTAGAAAAGTGGAAAGGGAAGGTTTCTGATTTTCAGTCATTTGATTCTGACATTAAAGATATTTTAGGGGAGAGTCAAATCCAACCCCGTCTTGATCCAAAGTCACCATTGACTGCTTTAGTTCTTTTATCAATCCATCCAGATCTCCAAGATGTCGCACAAGCGATTATTCGTATTACTGAAGCATCTTCTCATGAAATATCAAAACTTACAGGACAAAATGAATATATAATTAGGCTGCAATGTGAAGAATTGGTAAAATTGGGTCATGTTGGAAGAATACATAGTGATGTTGATGAATTTATATATTTCACAAGGTAATCATCACTAGTATTGAAAATAATTAATTTAGAGTAAACTGGTGATAATCATAAGTAATTTCATACTTGATTTTTTTTCAACAATTGGAATATTAGTCTTAGCTGAATTCGCAGACAAGACCAATTTGGTAGCCTTATCCTTGATGATTAAGACTCAAAAACCATTCTCCGTTGCATTTGGTGGGATGATTGGGATTGCCATTGTGACATTATTTGGAGTAATAGTAGGTGTTCTTATTGGTGATTCGTTGCCTTTAAGATTTGTTCCCATTGTTGCAGGGTCTGTATTTATTTGGATTGGATTAAGTGAACTACTTGAGAACAATGATGAATCAGAAAAAGAATCAGAAAGTGAATTAAAATCAAAAGAAATGCAAGTCACAAGAAAATCTGATATAATTATAAATAGCTTCATTTTGATTGGGTTGGCGGAATTTGGAGATAAAAGCCAAATTTTTGTTATTACAAGAGCCATAGAGGGGGACCCTCTTGCTATATTATTAGGTGCAATCATTGGAATGGGGATTGTAATGTTTGCCACAGCATATTTTGGTGAAATTCTAATAGAAAAATTACCCGAAGAACAAATTCATAAATATGCACATTATGGATTTGTTATTGCAGGTTTTCTCATTTTAGGGTCAGGGATTTACAATTTTATTTTAACGTGATCCGGATAGATTCACAACAATTTACAGGAAGTGTTCACAAAATGGTTTATAATTTAGTAAATTTACTCTGTTTTCTGTGGGATCTCCATCAGTCAATAATTAGTCAGTTGTATATTAATTATTGGAAACTCGAGTTATCAAAACTAAATAAAGTTATAAAGAAAGGTCTAATACAAGAGACATGGAGCCCTCTTCTAATAAGAATGCAGTAACATCTATTGATCATTCCAAGATTTCACATTATAAAAGAAACATATTTGCGTGGTCTTTGTATGATCTAGCTAACACAATATATAGTATGGGGGTTGTGTCATTGATGATTTTGCCATTGATCGCAATTCTAGCGATAAGTAATGAAGTGGGGGTCGCTCCTTCTGAGATTATTGATGGTACACTGGATGTGTCAAAAGATGATTTCAAAGATGGTTTCAATCGCGCTAATCTTTTATTTGGTATTATTGTTTTTATTGGCAGTGTTCTTATGGCAATAATTTCTCCTCTACTCGGAGCATTCGCGGATCAACTTACTAAGAGAAAATATTTTCTCAGTATTGTGACAATTTTTTGTTTAACATTTATCTATCTCCTTGCTGCTCGATTAACCATTTTTTGGGTGCTAGGGTTCTTTCTGTTAGCAAATATAGCGTATCAAACTGGACTTGTAATTTATGATTCCATGCTTCCTTTTATTGCTAAACCAAATGATGTCTCAAAAGCAGGTGGATTTGGAATTGCTTTCGGGTATTTTGGATCGTTCATTGCTATAGGAATTGCATTCGTGATGGCAGGAGATGGAGATATGTTCATACTGTCAGAAGATGATTTACAAATAAGTCTCGGAATTATTCCTGATTATTTTCCTATTGTTGCTTTATTCTTTTTCCTTTTTGGATTGCCATTATTATTTGTACAAGAGGCAAGGACCAGCAGAGCGAAGCGTGGTTTCAGAGAAACATCGAGTGAAACTGTAAAAACGCTAAAAGTAACTGCGCGAGAGATAGTTAACTATGATGATACAAAATATTTTTTGATCGGATGGTTACTTTTCGTTGACACAGCTAATACAATCATAGCATTTATGTCAATCATTATTACAGTTGGACTAGGACTTGAATCAGAAATGGTATTTACTGTGTTGGGGATAGGTATTGCGAGTGCTGTCATTTTTACATATCCCGTCGGTTATTTAGGTGACAGAATTGGACCAAAGAAGAATTTCTACCTCGTTGGATCTCTATGGTTACTCGCTATAATAATTGGGGTTCTTACTAATATTACATTATTAGGTACAAAAACTCCAGAATATCTCGCATTATTCGTTGGGCTTGTCGTAGGTCCTGCACTAGGCGGAACCTGGGTTGCACAAAGACAAATGATAATTCAATTGGCACCAGTGGATCGAACCAGTAATTATTTTGGATTTGCGAATGTTTTCGGAAGGATTTCCTCGGCATTTGGACCATTTGTTTGGTTCATTGCTATATTCATAATGACAGAATTGATTGGGTTTAGTACTTCTGGATCAATAAGACTTACGATGCTTCTGTTAGGAGTAATTCTTATCTATGGATTAACTTTAATTTCTAAAGTTACGGATGTACATAAAAATTACTTAGAAGGTTCACGACATGTGGGAAACGGGGTTTGGAAAGATAAAGATGGAGAAATAATTTCCCTTAAATGAAATATAAGAAATAAATTTATTCTATTGGAAATATAAAACCACTTCTTACCTTCTCAATTAAGGGTGGAAGTGCATCTTGGTAGCTGGCTACAATCCCATAGTCCGCATGATCGAATATTATAGCTTTGGGATCTTTGTTTATTGCAATAATAATTCTTGAATCTTTCATACCCGCAATATGTTGAATTGCACCTGAAATTCCAATTGCAATGTATACTTGAGGTCGAACTGTTTTCCCAGTTTGTCCAACTTGATGTTTATAATCTACATAACCCGCATCAACTGCAGCACGAGATGCACCCATTTCTACTGATTGGCCATTTCCCCGAATTGCTTCCACCAGCTCTGTTAACATTGGAAAGCCTTCTTTTCCAACACCAAATCCTCCTGAAACAATTATATCTGCTTTAGTTAAATCAATAGATTCTTTACTTCTTCGTGTTTCTAATACCTCTACACTAAAATCACCTTCCTCCCAATTAGGGTTAAATTCAATGATTTCACCTTTTCTAGAAGTATCGGGTGTTATTGCACGAAATACACCTGGTCTCGCCGTTGCCATGGCAGGATAATTCCATGGACCGATTATTGTTGCCAATTTGCTTTCTCCAAATGATGGTCTGATCATCTTAAAGACTTTTTCAAATCTTTGATTTTTACGTTTATTTGCATAGTACCCGATATCAAGTTCAGTACAATCTGCTGATAATCCAACATTTAAAGTAGCTGCAATCCGTGGTGCTAAATCTCGCCCAATTGTAGAAGCAGCAATTATGCCTATTTCAGGCTTAATTTCCATTATCGCTTCAATCATTGCTCGAGCATAAGGTAAAGTTTGATAATGCTCTAATCTCTCATCATCAATTACATAGACAGTATCTGCACCATAATGAATTAAGGTTTCAGCATGTTTTTTTGACCCGTGACCAATTACAATAGTAGTAATTTTTCTAGAGTCTTCATCCATTTTTTTACTTACACGAGTTGCTTCCCCAATTATCTCTATTGCAGCATTAGAAAGATCAATACCATCCATTTGAGCCCAAGTTACAATTCCTCTTGCACCATCCCTAAGATCAACATATGGGATGTCTTTGTCTCTTTCCATTCTCTTTTTGAGTTTTTCTTCTTCTTCGGTCACTTAACCATTCTCCAAAATTTGTTCTTTATTCGATATCAGATCAGAGGTAAGTTTCTCAATTCTTTCTTCCATACTTCCTGTATTATAATAAATTGTTTCTGAATGTTCTACCTGTACATTTTTTACCCTTGACACGACAGTTGGAGATCCTGGTAAACCTGCGTGCTCATCTGGCAATCCAATACTTGCAATATCAAACAAAATAATATCCTTTTCCAGGGCAGACATTGAAGAGTTTAGTGAAGGACCTCTTGGGACATTTGCTGTATGCGTTATAGAAAGCATCATTGGATAAGGGACTTTTAATCTTTGAAATCCCCCTTCAATTATTCTGCGAATTTCCAAATATTCACCTTTTAATGGTATAACATCCTCTACATATGTGACTTGATTTATTCCCAATCTACCTGCAACTTGTGGTCCAACGTGTGCTGTATCCCCATCAATTGTTTGAAGTCCTGCAAAAATGATATCCAATTTTCTACCATTATCAATTTTTTCTTCAATATGATTAATTAATTTTGCAAGTGCTTCTGCAGTTGCCCATGTATCGGATCCAGCCAATTTTCTGTCAGATAACAAATATGCACGATCAGCTCCTTTTCTTATCGCTTCATTCAATGATTGTTGTGCATTAGGTGGACCCATAGAGACCATTGTTATAGTTCCACCAACTTTATCTTTCAAAGAAAGAGCTTCTTCCAAAGCATTTGTACAATGCGGGTTCATTTGTGATTTCCCTGATCTATCCATTAATCCCTCAGCAGTCGTTTTCATTGCTTTTGGAATAGGTACTTGCTTGATCATAACATAAATATTTAAATCTGTTTTAGATTGATTATGCAAGTTAATAACCTCGGAAACGGTCTTTGTCATTTACAAATTCCGAATATTCAAGTAATATATATCTTAATACTTACGTAATATGATTAGAGGTAAAAAAAAAATAAAGATTAATCCAATCCTTGAATATCTATGGGTTTACCTTGTTTGCTTGATTGAAGTGCAGCTTCAGCGATTTTAGTAACGTTCACTGCATCTTGAGCTGATACAAGTATCGTTGAGGAATTATTAATGGCTTGCAAGAAATTTTTAATTTCCAGCATTAATGGTTCTTCAATTTGATTCCTAGGTATATAGGCACCATCAGCTGTATCTATTTTGATTTTTTGAGTAATGAAATCTGAGGAAATTATACCTTCAGTAAGAACTGCGTTAAATTTTCTAACTCTAGTTGGCGTGATCCAATTTGCAGAAATTAATGCTGCGTGATTATCTTTGAAGCCTAACATTATTGTTGCAAAATCCTCGTGAGTATGTCTTATCCTTCCAGATCTCGCAAAAACAACTTCAGGTAAATCATCGAATAGATACAGAGCTGTGTCAATATCATGGACTGTCGTGTCAAAAATGATTCCTACATCTTTAATATGTAATGGAGCTCTATTCGCACGATGAAATTCCAACATTAATAAATCACCATATGTTTTTTCCTTCACATATTTCTTAACATTAGATACTGCAGGATTGAATCTCTCAATGTAACCGCATGTCAAAGTAACCTTGTTTTCAATGGCTAGATCTGCTAATGCTTGACCATTCTTTGAATCATATGTTAATGGTTTTTCCACGAAAACATGTTTTCCATTATGAATGAATTTACTCGCAATATCATAATGTGTAACTGTCGGAGTACAAATTAGGACCCCCGAAAAGTCTTCGTTAGCTAATAAATCATCAATAGAAGTATAATGATTTACACCATAAATTTTACCAAATTCTTGACTTCTAGTAGCATCTGTATCACAAATTGCCTGTAATTCTCTTAATTGTGATAATACTCTTGTATGGTTCTTACCCCAACCTCCAACCCCAATTACTGCAATTGTCATATTTTATTCCTTCATTATTAACTCATATTTCTAGATTGTAAATAAGTTAATAATAAATGATAGTAAAAGTCTTCCTTTTTTGAGGTTATGATACAAATCTAAGTCATTTACCAAGCGAGGTAATATAATTATTTTGTGCTGAAAGTTGATATATCTATCGATTTCATCCCGAAATATACTTTACACCGTATGAGCCTCTTGGATTATCCCATGAAACTGCATCCTGGTCACACATAATATCGCATGTCCCACATTCAACGCAATCCTCGTATTGAAATCTCATTTCACCGTCATAAAAAATAAAACAACGTGTCGGACATCCTGCAATACATAGATGATGGGGACAAGAGAAACATTTTGTTGTATCAACAACGATGTGTGCACGATCATGAGAATCTGTTACCCAAGTTGTGATTCCCAATTTGTTTTTTATATCAAAATTTTCCAATCGTTTCATAAGTGGCGTGCTCCTAATCCATCCTTAATTAAAGTAAATATTCCAGCTCCTGAAGATCTAAATGATTTCAACATGTACCGTATTAAATGTTCTTTTGGTTCTCCATTTTCAGTTAAATAATTTCTAAATCCATCATTTATCGCATTTGGGTACGTTTTGAATAATCTTTTGTTCTTAGTCATTTTCTTTACATTCTTGAATTTCTCAAAATCCTTGAGAATATACGATTTTTTCAATTTTTTATGATAAAGAGAAAGTGTGCTAGATGAGAAATTTGACTTAGTAATAGCTTCTTTGGCAGTTTCCGCTGCAAGTATTCCACTTTTAATTCCGTAATTCATTCCTTGAATCACTAAGCCATTGCTAAATACAAAACCAGCAGCATCCCCGATAACCATGTATCCATCTCCATAAAAATCAGGCATCTTTTTGATACCAAATTCTGGGACCATTTTAGCACCATATTCTATAGAAATTCCATCTTTCAATAGTCTTTTTATGTAAGGGTGCTTCTTAAATTGTTCAATTACTTCATACGATCTATCTTCAGAAGATAAACTATCAAGGTGAACAATTACCCCAATGCTTAGCGATTCTTTATTTGTATAGAAGAAACCTCCAGCCAAAACCTCGGAATCATTCATATTTCCCAGAATGAATTCACCAGCTACCCCAGCATTATCTTCTAATAGAAATCTTTCTTCAAGTACAGATTTATCAAGTTGTATTACTTCTTTTAGACCAATCATCATATCGGGATAATCATATCGTGTTTCTTCTTTTCGATAGGTTAAATTATGTTTCAATAATAAACGCGGGTTTACACCTTCTGCAATTATTGTTATGGGTGCTCTTAATTCCTCGTTTCCCTGTTTTACACCAACAACTTTTCCATCTTCAAAAACTAATTCATCAACTGTGATTCCAGATAAAACTGCCACTCCTGCTTCCTGAGCTTGTTTTGCAAGCCAATCATCAAATGATGCTCGTAGTATTGATACTCCTGGATATGGTTTTTCTTTCCAACTGTCAAAATGAAAATCAAAAACAGTAGCATCTCTTTCAGACAGAAAACCTACTTTTTTATTGATAATAAATCTTTCAATTGGTGCATCATCCATCCAGTTAGGAAGAATTTCTGCTAAATCGTTTCCCCAAAGTACCCCACCAGATAGATTTTTAGATCCTATCGGAAGTCCGCGGTCAATAAGTACAACTTTCAAACCTTCTTGAGCCATTTTAATTGAGGCAGAAGTACCAGATACTCCAGCTCCTATAATAATTACATCAGGTTTCATGGGATTGATTCCTAAAATTATATGATATTCATTCAAATACCTAATATATTGATTATGGTCTTTATACTGTTTATTCATAATAAATACTTAAGGATAAATGAGTTCCATCAAAATAAGTCAAATTGTTTCTTACTGAGTAAGATTAATCAATTAAGTTAATTCTTTGTTTCGTAGAATCAGAATAGATGTACTGAGAAGTGCAGTGATAACAGCAAATAATCCCATAAAAATGGTTATAAGAGCCGGTGTTGAACCATCTAATGGTTCTAAATGATACAACATTTTTGGAAGTGTAGCACGGACCAACCAGTCAAAAGAGATGTAATTGTTCGAATCACCTAATGTACCAGCAATTTGTGAAATTACGAATAATCCTAATAATGAGGATAAGATTGAGTATAAACTGCGACTGAAAATTGTTGAAAATACTAAAGTCAGAGATATAATTATGGATTGAAGTAATATTACAAATACTATGGTTCCAATTATTTCATCAACGGTGTTAATATACGCCATTGGAAATTCCGCTTGGAATTTAATTAGATTTGTAAAATAAATCAGTACCAAAACTGGGATGTCTAAAAGCGCGAAAATCCCAAGCATTCCAAAAAACTTGCCTAGAACTATCTCTGAATCATACACTGGTTTGGACCTCAATAAGGGTAGAGTGTCTTCTTCAACCTCGCCAGAAATTGAATCTGCGTTGAGTAACACTATGAATATCTGGCCTAAGAAAAATGAAGTATAAATAATAAAAATGAAATCCCTAACAGTTGTATGGGCTTCAAATAAGGCATTTCCAGTTCCCGTTTGAATTACTGGTTGTGTGAAAGTGAATGATAATAATAGCAAAGGAAATGCAGCATAGTAAATTAATGCAAGATAGAATCTTTTCTCTTTCAATGTCGATGTGAATAATTCCTTTGCAATTACAGGAATTGAACCACCAAATTTCAGTATTTTAATCTTTTGTAGATATGCAGAAATTGAATTGACACTCATGGATTAATTACCTCCTCGCTACTATTCGAATTATTGATTGTAATATTTTTTGATACTAGATTAATAAATAAACTTTCTAAAGCATCTTTAACAGGTTTGTAGCTTTTTAATTCGTAACCATTTTCAGTACAAATTTGAGGGATCTCTTTCCATAACCTGCTTATCTTTCCGTTTGTTTTAACTATTAATGTATCTAATTCTATCTTAGTCTCATATCCAATTTCATCAAGTTTAGCTTTTAATTCCATAGGTTGACTGACCTGTATTTCATATGTATCATCAAACACATTACGAGTCAATTCTCGCATATTACCCGAAATCAAAACTTTACCTTCACTCATTATTGCAATGTGATTTGTCATTCGTTGAATTTCTGGAAGAATATGAGATGAAACAATAACTGTCCGTTCTTTGTCTTTTGCCAACTCAGTTATCAAACTCATTACATAAATTCGCCCCTCTGGATCTAAGGATGCAGTTGGCTCATCTAAAATTAAAATTTCAGGATCTCCGATTAGTGTATTCGCAAATCCCAATCTTTGAGTCTCTCCTCCAGATAACTTACCGACGATACTTTGTTCAAATCGTGATAATCCAACTTGTTCTAGGATGTCTCTTACCATATGTATTGAATCATTTCTTGGATAACCCTTTAATCGAGTCATATAATTAAGAAATTGGAAAACGGTCTTTTCCCTATGTAAAGATGGATTTTGAGGTAGGTAACCAACTTTTTTAAATAATTCCACTCTTTTTTTCCATGGATCCAAACCCATTATGTTAATACTACCGCTTGAAGGTTTTAAATTGCCTGTTAATAATTTTAATGTTGTAGTCTTACCTGCTCCATTGGGTCCAAGTAAACCAAATAATGATCCTTTTGGGATATCAAGATTCATTCTAATAACAATGGCTTTTGATTGAATAAATTTTGACAGATTACGTATTTGTATCACGTTTTCAATCATTGAACCTTCCTCCTTAATAACAGTGAGATCAATAGAATACTACCGATTAGACTTACAAAATCCACCGATACAAACCCTTGAGTTTGTAATACGTCAGGACGTAATAGTTCATCTAACGATTCTAAGATTGTTAATATGTTAATTGCGAACCATGTATCTTCAATAGTCACTACATCACTATTAATGTCAGAAAATCCACTCTCCGATTTTTGTTGATCTAATATTTTCAATATTATCTCCCTTTTCTGATCCAATTCTTGCAATCTTCCTAATTTATCCAATGCATCAAGTGCTTGAAAAGTAGATTCCAAGTTTGGAGGTCCATTCAAACTAGAAGAAAACAATCCATCTGTAGTAGCATAAGCGCGAATAAATTTTGAAGACAGATCGACATCTTTTGGTTGCTGTGCAATTAAGTCCAAAAGCTTAATCGAATGAACCGCTAAATTGAAGGTGCTGTAAGAGCCATTTGCTAGTTGAAACGATTTTAAAACTGATCCTAAAAATACATTCGGAATTGGGGGAATAACCCCGATTAAAATTGAAGAAAAAATATATTCTTTCCACTTGATTATCAGATCTATTGTTAAATCATTATTTGTAATTACGGTTTGATTATTTACAATTGAATGCGTATATAATAGCTGGTTCGCGGTCACATTAAGATAATTTGAGATTTCCCACTGGGATAATTGAGTGCCATTAAGGTTGAGTTCCAATAATCCTTGAACTGCACTGATTGTATCGTCCCACGTGCTGTTTGAAGTTGGATTGAGTCCGAAACCACCGTCACTGTTTTGGGATCTTTGATAATACAATAATATATCAAGTGTACTATTAACTTCGTGATCAACCAATCTTGACAAAGTCAATGCTAATGTGGTGGATTGAGTATTCACGTCTCCTCCCACAGTATTTGCGAATCCTTCAGGAGACGTTCTTGCTGAATCTAAAAATATGCCAATACTTGAATTTCTTGTATTTGCCATAGAAATGGGTTCAGCCAACAATAAAAAAAATACTACGAATAATATAGCTCTTTTCAAAATATTTTCCAATTCTATTATGTCGATAATTAATTTATATGTATCCTATTAACACCTTGTTTAAAAATCTAAATCTTTATGGATTGTGGTAAATTTACACAACATCAGCCAATCCAAAGGAATACCACATAATCATTAGTATAATAAATAATCCTGCAAATCTGACGAATCTCATAATTCTTTCCCGGTCATCATCATATTTGGGTTCTTCACTTGTCACAGATTTGATTATAATTTTGGATTTATGAATACTGTTTTTTGATATTTTAATTATGATAAAGGAAGTACAAATTATTTTATCTTTGAATAATGGAATTGTAAGTTACGAATATTGGTTAAATTAAATAGTACCTAGTTAATGCCCCTAGGTTAAATACGAAGTAAAATTGGCCGATACCTCCCAGTAATCCTGTAAATAATCTTAATTTATTATTGGATTCATATTTATTTAACATTAATTGAAGAGAACCATCAATTACTAAAGGTAGTAATAATAATATGCTAATCAAAAATCTCAATAAGAAACTGGTAGATCGATCATTAACTACAAAATAAATCAAATTAACATGTAATAAAGTTAAAAATAATAATATCAATTGGACTACAACTGCTAGAATAAATCCAATATTAATACCTAAACATCTGAAACATATTAATGGTTTACCATTATAATTGAAAGACCTACTTGGAATTTGATGACATGCGGTTAATAGAATTCTCTTATTCCTTATATTTAATCTAATATAAGATTTTGTCATGATGGGTTCTATTTCCATTTTTATGCAACTCCTAAAATGAAAGAAAGTACTAAACTAATAATCGAAATTATAAGAATAGTATTTGCTGAATCCGGGTTCTCGTCTTTAACTACTAACCATATGACAAAACCAGCGATTGGTACACAACAGGCACATAAATATGCCAATGGATGAACATTCTCCTCTCCTCTGGACCCTCTGTATTGAGATCTATAATCTGTATTAGGAGGATATCCCCCCCTGTTTTGATTTACATTAACTTGTCTTGTAGAACTTAGAGTTTGTGATTTAATAAGAGCAGAACCACAATTCATGCAAAATTGGGAATCTGCAGGATTTTCTTCTCCACACGCAGGACAATACTGCATGAAATTGTGTAGCTTGACAGCGCTATTTAAATTGATTTCAGAGTTATTGGATATGAGTTAGTTCTCTTTAATCGCATGAATCTTTTATGTGTATTGTGATGTATTTTTTTTGTATTAAAGTAATTAATTTTCGTAAATATCACATGAAATAACTCAAGAAGATTGAACGCCATGTTACCCTGTCGAGTGTAACAATACCAATTATTTCTATATTTCATATCGATTTTCCGAAAATATTCAGAAAATATATGTGTATCACGAAAATTTTCAATTTCATTCAAGTTTTAAAAAGTCAGACTTTTAAGCATATGAAACAATAATGTCTCTATTGACTGAACAATTCCTTAAAGTCGAAAATGTAACCAAAACTTTTGGTAATTTTGTCGCATTAGATGGATTTAGTTGTGAGATACCTACTGGGGTAACAGGATTACTTGGACCAAATGGAGCAGGTAAGACTACTTTTATTCGAGCCTTGCTTGGCATTCATCGTTTTCAATCAGGCCGAATTACTTTCATGAATTACGAATTACCTCATGATTTACTTACTGTTAAAGATATGATCGGGTATCAACCTGAAGTGAAGACAGTGATTAATCGGGTCACCGCGATGAAATATGTTGTACATATGTGTAGACTGGCAGGACTCCCTCATGAGGCTGCTAAACAACGAGCTTTTGATACATTACATTATGTGGGACTTGAAGAGGCGCGATACCGTCCCTTAGAGACTTATTCACAAGGAATGTTGCAGAAAGTTAAACTTGCAACCGCTCTAGTGCATGATCCACTTTTGCTAGTCCTAGATGAGCCTACAGCAGGTTGTGATCCAGATTCCCGGGAGCAGATTCTAAATTTAATTTATGATCTCGGGCAAAATTATGGCAAAAATTTGCTTATTTCAACTCATCTTCTTCCAGATATTGAACGGGCTGCAGATTATGTCGTTCTCTTATCTCTTGGAAAGCTGGTTATGCAAGGAACCCTCACAGATGTACTTGCAAGAAATAAAACTTCTTCCAAACTAGAAATCAGAGTTTCTGGGAGTCCACAAAAATTTGCCGATCTTCTTGAAAAAGCAGGCTTTAACATTATTAGTGTAGCCACTGACATTCAGTGTATTCCTACCAATGACATTGGCATGAACAATTTTCTACCAATTTTTAAATTGGCGAAAGAAAATAAAATGGACATTAGGAAAATTACTCCTTACAAGATACATCTTGAAGAAGTGTTCTTAGATGCAGTCCAAGAAAATGGAGGCAAATACGGAGGTTAATTATTATGTCAAGTGAAATTATTAAAACAAATAGCGAAGGAGAGACCGAATATCTTGAAAAATTTGGTTACCGAGAATACCAAGGTATTCGCACTTCTCGACTTAAGAGAGTACTAAGCATCATCGAGTTTGAAGTGAAATCAACTTGGAGTAGATCAACATTTGGAAAAGTGTTATTGGTGATCTTGATGGTTTTCAATTTCTTTGCAATATTGGCAGCTAGCTTTACTGGTAATCAAAGTTCCGGTTATCCTGGTGGCGCACGAGCGTATTATGATGACGCACTTAATAACTTTATTGCAACTTATATTGGCTTTCTTGATTCAGGCTATATCACAGCAGGTCCAGATTTTCAAGCACTGGGTGGACCTAATTTAGGGTTTTTGTTAATTGCCTTATTTGCAATTGCTGGATCAGGTCTTTTTGCGGATGACAAGAATGGTAAAGTAATTGAAATTTATCTCTCGAGGGTACAGAAAAAAGAATATATCATAGGCAAAGTTGGAGCCATACTTACATATATCAATTTATTTTTGATGGTTCCCCTAATTATTGTTGTAACGTTCATGCTACAAGCTTGGGATGAACCCCATTATAAATATTGGGAACTTTATCTTAGAGTGATTTGGTTCAGTTTTCTGTATAGCCTAGTAATAGGGCTGATTATTCTATTCCTCTCAAGTATATTGGAGAAAAGAAATTATGCTAGTCTTGCATTTTTCTTGATCTATATGGTTGGTTCAATATTTGCACAAGGGGCCATCAATTCTAATCAATCAAATGAATTTTTGATCTTACTTTCTCCTGATTATTTCCTTAGCCTATTAGCTTATGTCGCCCTAGGTGATACTAATCTTGGTTTTGGAGGGGATTACAATTTCGAAACAGACCGAAGGACTGGAGTTCAAGAATTAAATCTTAATGATGGTGCAGGATTGGAGTATTGGCACATTTACGGAGTTACTTTAGCAATAATTGTATTGTTTTCACTATTACTTACATGGAAAATAAATCGTCTAACTACGGAGGAACTGTAATATGGGAAATAATTTTAATGATATCGCTCGTGTACAAAACATTGTCAAATCATTTGGCGATGTGGTTGCAGTATCAGATTCAAGCTTCACAATCGAAAATGGCTCAATCATGGGATTTTTGGGACCCAATGGTTCAGGAAAAACAACCTCAATTAGGATGCTTCTTGGACTCCTCAAACCGGAATCCGGGAGTGTTACATTATTCGGTCAAAATCCGTTTAATAATCATAAAATCAAGAACCGTCTCGGATACATTCCTGAAGAATATGCTTTTCCCAGATGGATGAAGGCTGAGGAATATCTAATAAACTTAGCAAGGTTTAATCTCCCTCGAGAAATAGCAATTAGAAGAGCACGTGATGTATTGGAAGAAATGCAGCTAACTGAAGTAGCACAAAAACGCATAGTCCAATTCAGCAAGGGTATGAAGCAGCGAATGAAAATTGGTCAGGCTCTAATTCATAAACCTTCTTTAATTATTGGTGATGAGCCATTCAATGGATTAGATCCAGTATTAAGAAAGAGGATGTTTGAAATCATACGTGGATATCAAGAAACTGATGATATGACATTCTTTATTAGCTCACATATACTTTTTGAGGTTGAAAATCTTGCAAATAAAATTATCTTGTTGTACAAAGGCCGTACTATTGCTCAAGGATCTGCTAAAAGAATCCGAGAAATGATTGCCGATCAACCACATGAGATAATGATCACTTCAGAGAGTGTTAAACCATTAGCAAATCTTTTAATAAATAGTACTGATGAGAAAACTATTTCTGGATTGAAATTTGCCAGAAACTTCAATGATGAGGAACAATTAATAATATCAACATTAAATCCAAGAGCATTTTATTCTTTGTTAACTGATCTTGTGGTTGAACATGAAATTACCTTAAACGAATTAAGGGCAACGGATGAAGGATTGGAAAATCTCTTCAAATCATTAACGGTGGGATAAAATGTCAACAAAAAACAATACTGAAATTGAAACATATGCGAATGAGCAATATTCTAAATTATTGCTAAGTACGAAATTAGGCTTGCTTACTCTGCTTAATGGAAAGAAATGGATGATTTATGTTTTTCTTGCAATCCTACCAATTTTAATCTCATGGGTATCTAAAGACTATTTGTTTGGAAATGAAGATGCAGAAACAGCATTTGTTGATGTTTATATTGGCTTCTTCTTCATTTTTATGTTTCCATTTGGAGCTATGTTAATTAGCCTTCCAGTAAGTTCTGATGAAATTTCCGATAATATTATAGATCTTTATCTTGTGCGGCCTATTCGTAGGGATGTATACTGGACTTCAAGATGGATTAGTGTTAACATTGGAGTAAATATCATCAATGCTGGGATTGTCACATTTTATTGGATCTATTTCAATCTGATTGAGAATGGGTCCGATGATATTCCATTAGGAATTGCACATATATTCAGTGATATATTTATTTATTTCAAGATGTTGTATTTAATATTCTGGGGTGCAATGGTATATAGCGGATTATTTCTCTTAATAGGTTCAATAGGAAGTCGTGGATTTACGATCGGTATGATGGTTGCGCTTCTAGAAACGTTTTTTGTAAGTCTTTTATTTCTTAGTGGAAGTGCTTACATTCCAAGGACTCATCTTAACAATCTATCTTATGACATATTTAAAAGAGAACAACTTAGAGATCTTACAACTGATTTTTCTATGACATATGCCTATGGGTATCTTATTTCCTTTGCACTAATTTTCTATTTAATGGGAATATGGTATTTCAAAAGAAAAGAATTTAATTAAGTCTGAACAAATTAATCCATAATTCAAAAATATATTCAATCCTTCTTAATTTAAGAATCAATAACTTATATACGTGAAATTAGATGATATTTTGTTGACTTCCAATATTAATGAAAATGAAGAAATCGTCAAGAATTTTGTCAACGCTTTAAATGAACGCAAATTTGATAAAGCAGCTGATTTTGTACATGATGAATTTGAATTCATGGATGAATGGTTTGAATATATCGAATTTTACAAAAACATTGCTCCAGATCCACTAAAAATAAACAATAGTAAAGTTGGATGGATAAATCGTCATAGATATAACGCGAAATCGCTAAAGGGACTGAGGCGAATAATATTAAAAATTATGTCACATGATAATGATGTTTGGATTTGGAGTAAAAGGAGAGGAATTCACTCTAGTGATTTTGATGGGTTCCCTGCCACAAATAGAGAATTAGACCTTAATTCTTTTGTTATGTATGAAATCAAGAATAAATTAATCTACAGGGCTTTCAATATGGACGATGATTTGAGAGGATTTGTACAAATAGGAAAAGTTATTCTTGAGGAAAATGATAAAATCAAAATCGATCAATATATGTCTAAGTTAAGACAAATTGGACTAGTGAAGTAAAATTAGAGCCATTTCATAAAGTCTGAAGTTGCCCAACCAAATATTATTCCAAATAAGAAAACGAAAATGAAAAATGTTAACACAGTATTCCTATATTTCATCTTGTCATAACAACCGAAACAATACAATTCGTAATTTGTGGGTGAGCCTCTAGTTTTATGATCCAATTCACAAATAGCTATGAAACACCTATCACACACCCATTTAGTTTTAACATTTGAATGGTTGTAACAATTAGTTAATTCTGTAATCATTCATCTCTCAAGTTTATATATTGTCTTTCATAATTAAAAATATTTTGAGAAATAGATATTGTAAGAAGATTATACAACGATTATACTTGACACTAGTTATAGTTCGTAATTACTACATATGTCGGACAACAGCTTGCCCAAATTCACTGCATTTGATTGGTGTGACATTATCCATCTGCCGCGCTAAATCATAGGTTACTTCTTTATTATTTATTGCACCTTGAATTCCCTTATGAATTAGAGCCGCAGCTTCACCCCAACCCATATAATCAAGCATTATTGCTGCTGAAAGTAAAACTGAACCAGGATTAACTTTATCCATGCCTGTATATTTTGGAGCAGTGCCATGAGTTGCTTCTGCAACGATTACTCCAGTTTTATAATTAATATTTGCACCTGGTGCCATTCCAAGTCCTCCTACTAGTGCGGCAGCAGCATCGGAAATATAATCACCGTTAAGGTTCATAGTAGCCAAAACTGAAAATTCAGATGATCGCAATAATATATGTTGGAAGATGATATCAGCAATTCGATCATTTACGAGTATTTTTCCTTCTGGTATTTTACCTTCATATTTATCCCATAATTCATCTTCAGTAACAATATATTGACGAAATTCCTGAACTGCAACTTCATATCCCCAATTTTTGAAGGCACCTTCCGTATATTTCATGATATTACCTTTGTGTACAAGAGTAACTGTTGGCAGATTTTTCTCGATAGCATATTTTATTGCTGCACGGACTAATCTCTTTGAACCGGTTTCTGAAATCGGTTTAATTCCAATCCCTGAATCTTCTCGGACTGTCTTACCAAGTTCTCGTAATAATTTTAGCAACTTCTTTTGTCCTTCTTCACCTTTTTTGAATTCAATACCCGAATAAACATCTTCACTATTTTCTCTGAATATTACTAGATCTACTTCTTCAGGATGTTTAACTCGACTTGGTACACCATCAAAATATTTGACTGGTCTTACACAGGCATAAAGATCCAGCATTTGACGTATCCCAACATTAAGTGATCTAAAACCTTCACCTATAGGAGTAGTTAGGGGTCCTTTCAAAGAAATCAGATACTCACCAATTGCATCAATTGTGTCTTTAGGCAAATAAGCATGTCTTTGCTCGTCTATAGGTAATTTGACTAATTCTTCATCGGTTAATTCTGGATGATAAAATTCTCTAGCTTCATCCCCTGCGTAGATTTTAAACCAGGAGATTTTTTTAGTGCCACCGTATGCTTTTTGGACTGCAGCATCCACAGTTGGAATTGTTGCTTTTAGGATATCTGGACCAATCCCATCCCCTGCTATATAAGGCACAATGGGATTATTTGGAACATTTAATTTCCCGTTATCAATAGTCACTTTACTTCCCTCAGTGGGGGGACTAATTTTTTCAAACATTAACGATTTGCCAAATTTTAATAATTAAAATTCAATGATAACGACCCAAATTTTTGAGAATAATATTTTTGTATATACTAAATTCTATTCATCAAAGATTACTTTTTCCTTTTCTATTGCATTTGTCATGATACGCAACAAGATTGTAACAAAAGATATGTTCAACAGCATATATAACGAAGAATTTAGCCAATTTTCGCTGAATGCTACATTCAGTGCAGTTTTGTAAGCCCAAAAAAATGGATTGATAATCTGTGCAGCTGTTTCTTGTAAGGGATCCGATATAAGGCTGAAATAAAATAGAAATGCGAGAATCATATTTGCAGTAGATCCCAATCTATCTCCAGATTCCTTTCCAAGCATTAATTGGGCCGTTAACATTATTTCCATTGATGTAAAAATAAGCAAAATAAATAATGATGAAATGATAATTAAATTTTTAAATGTAATTATGTTTTCAGAAAAAACAATTGTAGATAATCCATCATTATTGGAATCCGATTCATTTATTATTTGAATTGAAATAAGAACGCCAATGACATAGCTCGTGACCGTAGCTAATCCATAAATCACACCAGTGAGTAATTTAGATATCACTAATTCTTTTCTATTTATGGTGGACGTTAGTAATAATTCCATCATTCCTGCACTTTTCTCTGCACTGAAACCAGTAATTCTAATGGCAGAGCTTGCGAGAATTAATATTAGAAAAGACATGTAAGCCAAAGGGAAGGCTAATGCACCTCTATCTTTAACCTCACCTTGTTTTGCAATATCCTCTTTTCCATATACTTGAACAAATTGAATTGTTGGTACAATTACTGGTTTTAGCAATTCTTCTGAAACCACAGTCTCTACTATCGTTGGAATAATTCCAAACATTACTGCATCACTACGTATATTTGTGTCTGAAGCTTTAGTGTAGTAGGTTGCTACATGGGTCTCATTTGCTACTTGACTGAAATTTGCAGGTAGCCATATTCCATTTTCACTATTTATGAAATCTTCATAACTATTTACGAATTTGAGAGTTAAATCGTTATTCGGAACAAAAAAAGCTTCAAATTCCTCAGTTATATTTTGTCCTAGGTTTAATCCTGTTATCCCTTCATCTTCATTGAATAATGTAACAGCAAAGGGGTCATCAATACTTGATAATAATGGGATCAGTCCAAAACCAATCATAAGAAACATAGGTACTAACAGGGTTGCTAGAACTGCTTTTTGTTGAAATAATGATTTCACATCTTTGAGTAATAAAATTTTTAGTTGGACCATATTTCATCTCCTCATCGTTCCTCAAAAGCTGCAACTAGAGCATCTTCCAAATCTCCATCTTTTGTATAATAATTCAGTATTTCTTCTCTAGTGCCAGTTTTTAATATTTTCCCATTTTTCATGATTACGATGTCTTCTGCCAATTCTTCTAGATCAGTTATGATATGAGAGGACATCAGAACTGTTTTCCCTTTCTTTACCTGTTCTTGAATTATTTTTCTAATAATTGCAGCCCGAGCAAGGTCAAGACCAGTTGTTGGTTCATCGAGAATTAGTATTTCTTCCCCCATTAAAATCGCTCGAATAAATCCCAAAGCTCTCTGCTCTCCACCGGAGAGAACCGACCATTTTTTCTCTATAATATCTTTTAAATCCAATCGATTTAGAAGTATGTCTAAATCTTGGATATAATCCACTTTCTTTTTTCCAGCAAGATTAAGGATAAACTCAATATTATCTCGTCCGCTCAGATTTTTATATCCTGCATTGATTTGAGGTAAGAAGCCGATTTTACGTCTGATTTCTTCAGGGTTCTCATTAACATCTACACCCAATACTTGAGCATTTCCAGATGTTGGTTTTAATAATCCAAGAATCACTCTTATTGTGGTGGTTTTTCCAGCACCATTGGGTCCTAGCAAAGCAGTTGTTCTACCCATTCTGAGATTAAGTGAGATATCTTTAAGAATATGATACTTATCAATAATTTTATTGACATTTTCTAATAAACAGAGGCTTGTAGAACTAGTCATTCCCAGAAAACAGTATAAATTTAGTCACTTTTCAATAGTGTGATATTGATTAAATTATTACGAACTGATATGAGTTTAATAAATTAATTCTCAATATTAGTTTTCCAAACTTATTAAATCAAAATATTACAATTTTTCAGTTGAAAATCCGTTTTATTTAAGTTAGTAAACAAATAACTTTTCTGAAATTATATTATTTGGAGGTTGTAATATGAGCGAAGTTATTGCCACAAAAGACTATGACAATAAAGTATTAATTCTTCAAATGACTGGAAAAACCAATAGTTTCACTAAATCATTTCTCACAACACTTGAGCTGTGGCTTGATCATGCTGTCTTAGATAAGCAGTTTCATTCTGTAATAATTACTGGATCTGGAAATATTTTTTCTGTTGGAGGGGATTTAAACCAAATGAAAGAAGAAGTTGATAAAGGAGACCCAGAGGGTTATGTGCGAAAAATTGTACCAATTATAAATAGGATTATAAAGAAGATCATCGAACATCCAATCCCTATAATTGCCGCTATTAATGGGAGCGCCGCTGGAGGGGGTTTATCTTTAGCATTATCATGTGATAGAGTAATTGCTGTTCCAGAAGCAAAGTTTGCTTTCGCCTTTGGTGCTTTAAACCTGACCCCTGATTCAGGTTCAACTATATTCTTTAATAGACGATTTGGTTATTCAAGATCATTATTTAATATTTTAACTGCTAAAGTAATATCTGCAAAGGAAGCGTACAACTTAAACGCGATTGATGAACTTTCTGATCCCTCAAATCTAATAAATGACGCAATAAAATATTCAATCAGTTTGAAATTAATTAATCGAGATGTAATCGGTCAAACTAAAAGATTGTTAAATTCAGGTATTATTTCAATTATAGATCAACAATTGAGAGAAGAGTATGATTCAATAAGAAAAGCTAGTGGATCAACAGATTTTTCTGATCAACTTAATAAATTAATTTATTAGAAAGGATCTTTAATAATTATAGATCTTACACTGTTAATAATAGATCTTTAACACTAATCATCATATTAAATTGGTAGATTATATAAATCTAAATGTTCCACGAGAAAATAAGTTAACATGTCAGAAGAGATTGAGGATTCTGGATCATACTATACAGATGATGCTCAACCTAAGAAAGGTGGAAGTATCAAGAAGGGTATAGGAGTAGGTGTTATTGTAACACTTGTATTCGAACTTTTTGTAAGTTTCGCACTTGAAGCTGATACAAACCTAGTACATAGATATATTGCATATATGTTGGGAATTGGATTCAATAAGAAAAGCTAGTGGATCAACAGATTTTTCTGATCAACTTAATAAATTAATTTATTAGAAAGGATCTTTAATAATTATAGATCTTACACTGTTAATAATAGATCTTTAACACTAATCATCATATTAAATTGGTAGATTATATAAATCTAAATGTTCCACGAGAAAATAAGTTAAC
The DNA here is from genome assembly GCA_001940725.1 of Candidatus Heimdallarchaeota archaeon LC_2. The sequence goes on from MDVR01000026.1 coordinate 69,896, forward strand.
ATGTCAGAAGAGATTGAGGATTCTGGATCATACTATACAGATGATGCTCAACCTAAGAAAGGTGGAAGTATCAAGAAGGGTATAGGAGTAGGTGTTATTGTAACACTTGTATTCGAACTTTTTGTAAGTTTCGCACTTGAAGCTGATACAAACCTAGTACATAGATATATTGCATATATGTTGGGAATTGGTGCTCTATTCGTTGCAGCATTGTATGCTAAGTCAACATGGAAGATGTTTTTCTTCGGAACACCTGTTATTGTCGGCACAAGTTTTGTCTTACCTTTAGCAAGCCCAGATAATTTTTCTGGGTTAATGTCTCCATTTCTTAATTTACTACCAGCTATTAATGCAATGGTGGATTCGTTAAAAGCCACAGGAGAAGATCTTTCAAAATATGACACATATATTGACTATCTCAATAATCCTTTATACGGAATTTTATTCGATTTTGTTTTGGCAATTTTAATAGGAACTATTGCAGCCTTAGGTTTAGTTGGTTTTGTTAAAATCTTCAGCAACAAACCAGGTATTTTTACCGTAATATCCTTTATTTTCTCATTATTTTTCTTTATCCTAGGTGTAATTGTACTTCCCTATCTTTTAGTTGTCTCAACTGGTGTGGCTCAATTTGGTCTTGCTTTAGGTGCAGGAGGAGTCAATCTACAGGCAGGTTTCGAAATAATTACTGAAGATGGTGACATAACCGAGGCCGAGGCTTTCTTTGATGAGGCAGAAAGATGGTTCGATGAAGCAGATTCACTACTAAAAGGACTAGAAGACATGCAAGTCTTCGCTTTATTAGGATCGACCGATCAATTTCCGAACTATGAAATTCTTATGGATAATTTCATAATTATGATAGATTCCGCAGTCGATATGGCAAAGACTGTTGGGCCAATGTTCCTTGGAATAAGCGCGCTTCAAGATGGAATGGAAAAATCAATGAGTGTATTGACAAGTGCTTTAGGAAATACCAATTTACAAATCTCGGAGTTATCACCTGGAGATGAAGCTACATTCGAAGAAGGGATTGATGATATTCAATTAGGTTTTGTAAACATAAAAGACGCAATTCCTGATATTCAAAGTGCTTTGACTCGATTTGAAGAAGTATCCAGAGCTGAAACTTTGGGAGCTGCTGATTCAGAAGGTGTAGATGTTGAAGAACAATTCAATCTAATTGAAGGCACACTGAAACTACTAAATTCTTCATTAGGTGTTTTGAGCGTTTTGATTTCTCCATCAGATTTTAATTCTACAGCTGGGATTACAGTAGAAGAACCTTTGGTCCATTTACTTAGAGGTGCAATTTCTCTTTCAGATGCTTCGTCTGCAGTTGGAGACACTTCAAGTTTTGAAGGCACTTCTGGAATATTTGATGATATCATTTCCCATTTGGAAATAGTAGTTTATGCACTTGCAGATCCTGTGTTTGATGATTTTGTAAATACGAACGTGAATGACGTTACTGTATTGTTAGAAATCAAAACACAACTCTCTGGAATGTTCGATTTTATACAAGATGCAGGTAGTATAAGTATCGCCATGGGTGAATTCGGGAACATTGCAGGAGGTACAGTACTTTCGATGAACCAGACGATATCAACGGTTTTCGCAACTGGAGATTTTCTTACAGTAGATGAAGATACATACGATAGTGCTAAACTTAATTTCACAAAAAGTGATGGAATTTTAAACGGATCAGAGCAAATGAAAAACGAAGGAGCAAATGTTGACACTTTGGTTGGTCTGATGGAAGCCAGGTCACTTGCTGATGAATATGGACTGATGAGTGCTGGAGCTTCTGATTTTGTTAATGTGTTTGAAGAATTTGACATGGGTCTTAACGGACAGAACTTCTTCCATCTATCTCATGCGTTCTTCAACATTATCCTTACGGCTGAACAGCTTAAAGTTGTAGATGGATTAGTGAGCAATATCAAAACGGATTTTGAATTTATATTTGCACTAGATTATGCAACTAATGCCAGTGCTATTGATCCTGCAGTTAATAACATTGAGGGTAATTCAACTGATATCGTCGATTCTTTGGATACTATTGACGAAAAGCTTACATATACTGCTGGTAATTTTAGCGCGATAGGTAATACTATGTCGCAAATGGCCGAAACTGCAACTGCAATAGATGGACCTACTGGAATAATATTTAATGTTGGTCAAATTAGAACTGCAATAGAGATCATCGAATTTGAAGCAAGTGAAACAATTACAGTAGGAAATTTCCCAAGTAAACTAATAACCATCGACGGTCAGCTTACTATTATTCAAGCTCAATTAGTACTGATCAATGTGAATTTAGGTAATGTACAAATTGCGGGATAAAAAGGTTTGAGGAAATCTTCCTTTTACTAATTAATTATTTAATACAATAAAAATATCTAAATTTAATTTTTTTAATCTATAATTCGAATTCTTCATATTTTACATTTTGAGTAATTGTGTCTTCTTCATCTTCTTCTTCATCCCCAAATAGCATACCAGAGGATAATAAAATAAATAAAAACAAAACAAGAATTAAACCAGAAATAAAATATTGTTCTACAATGTTTGATCCCCCACCAAAAGAACCAAGAATTTCCCAAATAATTATATCAAATATTAAAGCTACTAAAACAATTAACCCGACCGTTCTTAACAAATTTATTAAATTAATTTTTAATAATTCGAGATTCAATACACTATCTACGGTATCTATCTGGAAATCAGTACCACTAGTTCGATATTTTAGTAAATCGAAATCTGTACGTGCTTTAACAGTTTCAGGTTGAACTGAAAAGTTTGGGAGAAATACTGGTGTAGTAGGTTGAAGAGTTAGCATTATTTGAGTACTAAATAGTAAAATCCAACATAATTCTAATATCCATGCAGTGACAGTTAACCTTCCTTCAATTAAAAGACCTGGACTTATGAATACATTTCCTATAATATGATCAAACACATTCGATATAAATAAAATGGTTAAAACAGCTGTGGATGCAGATTTATTATCTTTTGATCCAAATAGTGATGAATAAAGAATAAAGACAATCATGACTCCAATAGTAAAAATTTGCTGAATACCATACACTATATGTAAAATCAATGAAATTACAAGTAAATAGCCTGTTAAATCAAAATTCAAAGATTTGTATGGTTTTCTTCCCCTTAATTGTGCAAATCGATATCCTAAATCATAATATAATGTTTCTTCTCTGAAAATTCCTTTTGATGTGAACGTCTCATCAAGTTTATCAATTTCACTCAATTTGACCTTACCTTCCAATTTTTACCGAAATATGAAAATAAACATCGTTCTAAAGCATCTATTACATGATCATATGGTCCATCCATATACCCATATAATGATTTAAGCCTAATGAGTTCAAATTTCATAGAGTTTCCTTTAAACACATTTTCGTGTTCTATTCCTTTACCGATTACTTTTGCTAAGACTACTCCATAATTATCAGATGCTAAATCTGCAGCCGCATCATTTAATTCATTTTGATATGAAAAGGGATATCCAAATACATCAAAAAAGATTACATTATTATTCCGCATCTTAATTCTTCGAATACAATCAATTGTAGTATTTGAATCATATTCCAAATCTCCAATTATGAAAAATAAATGTCGAGTAATTCCTTTTTTCTCAACCCAGGTTGATAGTACATCATAATTAGCATAGATATCTTGGGGCAATAACGAAAATATTTGGCTCCAGATTTGCATCTTTCGCCTTTTAGACCTTGATGGTCTAAATTCCGCAATTATTTCGTTGTCAAAAATTGTAAGACCTGCAGGGTGACCTGAATCAATTATCCCTTCATAAAGATCCATAGCAACGCCCAACATAAAATCGAATTTAGATCCACGCGTTGTAGTTCCAGCAGCAATTACAATTATTACTTCAAGCTTTTTTTCTTGCTCGTATTCCTTTGAAATCAATTTATTTGCTCGAGCAGATGCAGCCCAATCAATTATTTTAACTGGATCTCCTCTAATGTACTCACGTAAACCATGAAATTCAGTGCCTATACCTCTAGTCTTTGTTGCAAATAGTCCAATTAAATTACTAAAAACTTCTCTACTCTTATTTTTTGATACTCTCGATCCTATTCGCTTTGGATAAATTCTAAATGGAATTTCTTGAATTTCTGCTATTGATGATTCGAAAAGGAAAAATGGATCTCCCAATTTCAATTTGATGGGACCTATAATATATGATCCTCTAGCCGTTGGTAATAGTGGTATGGCAAAAATTTTTCTTTCATTTGGATCTAATCCAAATATATATTCAGAAGGTCTATCAACCAAATACACAGCTAATGGTATATCAAATTGAAGTTTAACTAGTGGTAGAGTTGATTCTGTTAGGTTATGGATTTCAATTTTTAATATTTCTACTTCGCCTCTATATAGAATACCATGTCGAAATTTTGCCTTCAATGAGATCCTTGGATTTTCTAGATTTCTCACTGAAACGGGATAACCAATTATATAGCCCACTGAAAACGTGGCTAATAATATTAAAGGTGGACTTCTAAAAATTACAGAAGTAGTGATCAAAACAAGAATAATAGAAAAAAAGATATTACCTCTATTGTTGAATCTGACCTTCATCTTGACACTCTTTATATTGAAACTTCAACATCTGTTAGAAGTTTGTTGATTACTTCTGAAATTGTTATTCGATCTAACTCTGCCTCATGTGACAATCCCACTCTATGATTTAGTACACTAAATGCAATGTTCTTGATATCATCAGGTTGAACATAATCACGTCCATTCATAGCTGCTGATGCTTTTCCTAACTGCATTAATGCAATGCTTGCTCTTGGAGATGCTGGAATATCAATATTTACATTATCTCTGGTTCCATGAACTATATTGATAATATATTCTAATATTTGATCAGATATTTCTATCTTCGAAGAAATTGATTGTTGCATATCCAATATTATTGAAGCGCTAAGCAATTTATCTACAGATGGATGAAGATCTTCATCTTTTAATCTAAGCATTGTTTTTTCAACATCAGCTGATGGTAATTCCATAATAATTTTCATCAGAAACCGATCAATTTGTGCTTCTGGGAGATTATAGGTACCTTGATGTTCAAGAGGATTCTGGGTCGCAATTGCAATAAATGGTGAGGGTAGAGATCTAGCGATCCCTTCTACTGAAACTTGACGTTCTTGCATTGCTTCCAATAGAGCTGCCTGAGTTTTTGGGGGTGATCGATTTATTTCATCACATAATAAAAAGTTGTTAAAAACAGGTCCTTCTATATATTCAAATTCAAGTGACTTCTGATTAAATACATTCACTCCAGTGATGTCAGATGGCATCAAATCGGGTGTGAATTGAATACGCCCAAATTCCATTCCCAGTATCTCCGCAATTGTTGAAGCGGCTAAGGTTTTAGCAATACCGGGATTTCCTTCTAACAGAACATGCCCATCTGCATATAGACACATAACTATATTTTCTATGTAATTGTCGAATCCCACTAATCTTTTTCGAGTTTCTTTTACAATAGATTTGTTTATTGTCTGAATTTCTTCTATCTCCATACTTGTTCCTCTGTTCTGTAAAACTAATGTCTAATTGTAAGCCTCTTTGGAAACAAAAAAAGATGTCCCTCTATAGAAGTCTGTTTTTATTTTCTTCGACAAAATATTGCAGTTTAACATGCAAATCCAATAGTTGTTCAAAAGTATTTGCTGATCTCAAATCTTGTCCATATTCCTCTTCGATTTTTTTAAGGAAATCCGTAGCCTTACCTGTTCCTTTTAATTTGTCAACCAAATGAGTATTAGCAACATGAAGATAATTTTCACCCATAACTTGGTACAATATATATTGTTCTGATAATAATCTTTCAGCAAGTGTTGGATGACTAATCAAATCGCCATTATTTTCGTCCACACTCGACAGAGTCTTTTTACGAGAGAAAACTCTTGATTTTAACCTGGATCTGAAATTTACCCCAGTAAATACTAGTGAAAGAGCTATGATCATTAATGAAATTGCAGTTGAATTTATCAAACCAACCCATGTTCCCGCAATAAGATTCAATATCCCTGCTGCTGATGTAACTGAAATTGCTTGATGACTTTCATCAAATGTGATGTTTGTGCTATTAGATAAACCTGCAATGAAAGCTACCAACATAGTGGACCAAAATGCATTTGATAATGTTATTATTTCCGGAGTTGAGGTTACAGGATTAACAAATGCTACTTCTTTTTCCCAATATTGGTTTAAAGGAATCGATGAATCTCCAATTACTGTTAAGGACCCATTTCCAATTCTTTTGAATACCCCCACAGGGATACCAAACTCAAATCGAAAATCTTCTTGATCAATTATATCATTATCATTTACATCTAAAAATGCTGTTGGGTTTGTAACCAACAATGGCCATGTTGTACCTTCCGCGAAACCATTAATGTCCATCACAGCTACGACATCAGAACCTAGCATTGGACTAATATTTGAATCAGGAAAGAAAGATTTGACAATGACATCAAAAATAAATATTTGAGAAGGTCGACTTATGTAGAATGAAGAGAGGGTTTCTTTAATCTTGCCTTTTAGAAAATCAATCCCAAACCTTTCAGCGATTTCCCTTGAAGGGCCAAAATCTTCAAATATTATTAAAGATCCACCACTTTCAACAAATTGTACATAAGCCTGATTTTCAGCATCACTATATTTCCTTTCAGAGCCAATTATTACCATAACTGATATATTATTATTTGAGTCTAAGATTAATGGACTAACTAAGATCCTAGAAATACTATAATTAAAATTAGTTTCCAACCCTTTTCTAAATTCAGATGCTCCGTTCCATTCTTCATTGTAAATTGAATGAGCTGGAGTGTAAGGTATTGAGGCAAATGTAAGGAGTGATCCCAATATTATGAATAACAATAACCAAGCTTGTGTTTTCTTTTGATTCAATTATATTCCTCTTTATACAATATTTTCATCGAGTTCTCTCTCAATTTCCATAAGCCTCTCAGAAATTTTACTTTTATCAATGACTAGAATATCTAAATTTTCTATGAATTTATTTCCATCCTCCTTCACCAACTCACGATGCCCAAATCTAGATAAATAGAATATGTCAACAATTCGGGTAAGGACTTTATTGTCAATTTCTCCTGTCTCAAAATGCATTTTCGAATGTTCGAGAGGTGTAATATCTTTCCTTCTAACAAGTGATGAGAATTCACTGAAAGCTTTATCTAATTCATGATATCCAATAATTATGGTATGGGAAGGCGAAGCTCTTTCAATTCTTATTTTTGACCTCTTGATTAATTCCTCAACATGATCTTTGAAAATTAGTAATCTTTTTACCCTTTCTTTCTTCTTTTTCAAAGCTGTAATGCTTTTATGTGGTAAAACAAATATAGAATCAATGTTTGATTGATTCGAATCGAATTCATCAAGTTTGGTGATAAAATTTGGGACGATTTTATTAATAATAATAATAGGCATCGCTAAAACACCCAGAAATATAAGAAAATTAGTTCCTAGGTTAAGATTTAGATTTGAAATATTTATAAAATTAAAATTAAGTGCAGACAAATCAATAAAATCGATTCTGGGTAAATTTCTTGCTTTATCGCTTCTTTTTGAGAGGGTTGTGTTACTACTTGTATCAGAACTACCTGTACTTGGATTGAAGGGTAGTGAATCTCCACCCCCACCAATACCTGGGTCTCCACCTATGAGACCTCCACCAGGTGACCCAGGGTCAATATTTGGATCTAATCCTGGTGGCTTTATATTTCCGGGGAGCTTAAATCCTTCATCATCAATAATTGGGTTTTCAGGATTATTCGGATCTATCTCTGGGAATTCACCATATGCACTATCTTTACCAAAACTATCTGGCAAATTTTCAACAAGATTTGCTGGAATATCAAAACCAGGTAATTGATCAAAATCTGCAGAAATATTGAATCCACCTCTTGATTCAGATGAATTTTGATTAATGAACTCGGCAAATGATTGGGGTGGTTCGAATTCTCCGACAGGTGGTTCTGAATTCTCGAAACGATCTGTGACACTTGAACCAATTTGCATATAAATAATAGATCCAACAAAAGCGATTAATGAAATTACTAAAATGAAATTTCTTTTTGTATAATACCTCCTTATTGCCTTACTTTTATTATTTATTTTTTCACTCATTTGTAACCATGCTCCCAATCTTGTATCCTATCATTGCAATTACGATTAATGGTATTGATATTATCGTCAAGAGCAGACTTAAAATTAGCGCTACCATCATAGGTATAAATAAAAAATCAAAATCAAAAATACCCTCATTCAATGTTAATACAACAATTCCGATAAGAAAAGATATTGTCATTGTAATAGTTACAGCAATAATTGCACTATAATAAGGTCCTCGTTTCCCCTCCTCTTGGAAAAGGAATGAGGCAATGATCCCTCCTAAGAACCATCCGATAATTAAAGTGCCTAATACTGACTGATATTGAACTAATATTGCTACAATGAATTGTATAAATAAGTTAGCAATTCCATCATACGCAACACTTGAATCTATCCCATCTTGAGTATCATATTTAGAAAAATTAAGAATTGATTCGAAATTCATTGCAGGAATTGATAATCCAACTATTATTCCAACGGACAGTATCACAGCACCTGAATTTATTGAAACAGATGTACTAGGTGAGGTTTTGTAACTTTTAATTTTCAATCTTGGATTAATTTCAGGCTTGTATTGAAAATTAGTTCTATTTCGTATTTTTTCTGATATTATATTTATTCTATTTCCTTTATTAAAATCACCCATATATTTTAACCCCCTATTTTGTCTATTGCAATTGACGGATCGAAACCTACAATTGGCCTAAATTGAATCAATGATTTATAATAATTATAAATCGATGAAGTCACCATTAAGATTGCAAAAATGAAGATGAATATCCTGACAAACAATCCATCAAGACCATCAGTAAATATCTTTGTGAACGAGAAAAATGTTAATACAAAAAAAGCTGTTAGTATAAGAATAGATCCAGCTGATGTAGCAATACGGTTTGCGACCAGCATCATTGGTCTTTTACGATCATCAAAAGATGCAATGATAATTGAAAATATAGCAATAATTGTAATTAACAACATAATTGCTCTACCTATATCATCATTTACACTCAGTAATACACTTTCATCATAGATTTTATTTCTTACCCTTGAAAAAATGTTTGCAATGATAGTTATTTGTAAAATCATAACTGGGATCAAAAATGCAACTAAAATCATTAGAAAAGCTTGATTTCTTGCATAACTCGGAGATCCTTGAGATTGCAATGCAAGATGGGGAATAGGCTTTCTATTTTCTCCACACACATTGCATCTATCCCATAGTGGATTCAGAGTTTGAGAACATTTTTGACATGATAATAAAATTGTATAATTACATTTGGAATTTACACATTTTCTCGATAAAGAACTCCATGTTGTTCCACATGATGGGCAATACGGATGTTGGAGTTTAGATACAAAATTAATTCGTATTGGTAGTGCTTTTCCTTCAGTACATGCCTGACAAAAGTTGTCTTTATCCAAAATCAAGTTACAAGTTTGACAAGTCTTTCCAAAGACTTCGAATCGACTTGAAATTAATAAGATGATGACTACTGGAAGTAAAAGTAAGATAATATGAACTAAATTTATGAAATCACTGTTTTCTTGATTTGAGGATATCCTGATAATAAATGTCGTCATTATCGAGACAAAAATTATGAAGGGAATTATTTTCATAGTCCAATTCTGCAATTGATCTTTAGTCGGTTTTCGGTAAACACTCCCCAAGATTAACTTAGGAATTTCTCCTGAGGCATATACTGCTACAGAAAAGAAAACCAAATTCATTAATAATAATGGTATTATTAATCCAGAAGTTAAGTAATCCAAAGGAACAACGTCAAATCCAATTGCATTATTTGCGTTTAATGATTGAGTGAACCATAAAATGGCAAAATCTAAATTAACTCCTACAAAAGAATAACTTAGCAATAAAGTAATTTGTGCTGGCGAAGAAAGATAATTGTAACGGTTACCAGTCGTATGATCTTCAGCTCTAACACGATAAAAACTGGCAGTTACATAAATAGCCATGAAAATTATAGTAATTATGTAAAAAATTGTTCCTACCAGATCAACCTCATACGTTATTTTGAAGGTTTGATTTAAGTCGTCGGGAATGATTTCTGTTCTGAAAACCATATATTTTAGAAACAAGCCCACTATTATTTGAATAAATGAAAGCACAAAACCTGCCATTAGAAAAGTAATTCTATGTTTTTTAATAACCTCAAACAATACAGACGCTGATTCTAAATTTTCATCAACTGCCTTTTGCCACTTTTGCTCAAGTA
>MDVR01000027.1 GCA_001940725.1 Candidatus Heimdallarchaeota archaeon LC_2
TTCAGGACTTATTGAGTCGTAAAAGAGGTATGGAGTTTTAATTATTTCTAAAATAGTAAATAATTGATCTCCTGAAAATTCTGGTCGTATGTAAAATATTGCATAGTTGCCATAATAACCGATTGGTCCCGCAGGGTTAATTATTTCGTGAAGTTTAGCTACTTCAATATTATTTGACGTAAATTCAACATCTAATTCGTAATAATCGTTGAGTGGAATCGAAGACATAAGATCCAATATATCATTTAATGTAGCTATTGTCGGATCTGTAGAAGTAAAATCATATGTCAGAGAAACATTAATATTTTGTTTTTCATATCGCAACATTCGCTGTTGGGGATCCTCTTGTGCCCAAATTGCTCTCATATAATGCAAAATGTTATCATAAAGGTGTTGATAAAATCTCTGTTCTTTCAATGTCCTTTGCTCGTGTTGACGTATCCGTTCAAGTTGTTCCTTTAACGTTTCATTGTATAAATTTTGTGATGAATTAACTATGTCTACATCTGATATCGCAAGCTCTGCCGACCTATCTACGGAAGTCATCGATCCCACTCAACGATTATTACGAATTAGATGTTGAATTTGTAAAATAAAATCATCACCCAAGTTATTTATATCTATTTCCTCTCTATATTTTTTCAGCAACGGATCTATAATAGATGCTTCAGGACTTATTGAGTCGTAAAAGAGGTATGGAGTTTTAATTATTTCTAAAATAGTAAATAATTGATCTCCTGAAAATTCTGGTCGTATGTAAAATATTGCATAGTTGCCATAATAACCGATTGGTCCCGCAGGGTTAATTATTTCGTGAAGTTTAGCTACTTCAATATTATTTGACGTAAATTCAACATCTAATTCGTAATAATCGTTGAGTGGAATCGAAGACATAAGATCCAATATATCATTTAATGTAGCTATTGTCGGATCTGTAGAAGTAAAATCATATGTCAGAGAAACATTAATATTTTGTTTTTCATATCGCAACATTCGCTGTTGGGGATCCTCTTGTGCCCAAATTGCTCTCATATAATGCAAAATGTTATCATAAAGGTGTTGATAAAATCTCTGTTCTTTCAATGTCCTTTGCTCGTGTTGACGTATCCGTTCAAGTTGTTCCTTTAACGTTTCATTGTATAAATTTTGTGATGAATTAACTATGTCTACATCTGATATCGCAAGCTCTGCCGACCTATCTACGGAAGTCATCGATCCCAGATGTTTAAGTGTGTCTTTTAATATAATATCAACTCGATCAAGTATATTTGTATCATTGGTAATTCGAATTTCTTGACTGATTGAATTTAAAATCTCTCTAAAAGAATCATCTAGCAAAACCTTTGCAATTATCCAATCATTTCGTTTAACCCAGTCAAAACCAATTTCACTTGGTAATGGGATTTTTTCAGCTACCATAATTACATTGTGAACTTCGGCAAGACCAGTAAATATTTCATATTGTCTTTGCAACTTACTATAGACATACGTAACTGCAATCTCATCATTTGGGTTCTGAATGTCTGATGAGATTGTTGCGTCGAATGTTTCATCCGTTTCCCTACTTACTATTACTTTAGTTTCATTTCTTGTTTTGTTTGCCATTTTCTGAGTTGACGAATTAATTTTACTACTCGTATCCTTGGATTTGTTTGAAGAATCACTTTTAACTCCTCCTGAAATTGTTGCACTACCAAAACCAAATTTTGCTGAAACTTCAGAATCTATATTCCATCCAAATTGATCGGAAGTTTCAGTTATAAGTTCACTTGCCTCTTTTGATGTTTCTGTTGTTTCTGTCGTAGTCTCAACACTTTTAATATTTTCAGAATATTTTTTTGTTTTAGTTTTCCTAATAATTTTTGTAGAGATTTTTTCAATTTGTTTAGGTCCTAATGGGATGGTCCTTACAATTTCTCCTCTTTGAGTTCCCAACGGCTTCCATTCCTGACGATAGATCAATCTCAGGCCGATATTATATGAAAATGGTTCGAACAACTTGAAAGGATATTCTGCAGGTAAAGAAATCTCAAGGGCCTTTTCCACCGAATTTTCGATAGTCACAGATAAATCCTCATCCAATTCTCTATCCACGGATGCATATTCCTCAAATTCGTTAGACAATCTATCAAGGATCTCGACCCACATTAGCTCGATATCATCTACAACAGGAGGATAGGTTATTACTACGAAGTTCTTTTTAATGTGAATGAAAAATAACACAGCACCTCCAGCACGAATTGTAATTGACGATATTAATATCTCTTTTATACGCTTCAAAAATTCAAGTTTTAGAGTTTCTGTTTCCGCAAGATTATTACCTTCAATAAGGTAATACATTTCAATTAAATCAACAATCTGAAGTAGTCCTGAATCAAATATTGTATTCATGATAGAAGAAAATCGTTCCATAGATACGACCCACCAGCCATCAATGATTATACGTACATAGGATACTCCGTTTGTAACATAATAATCTAATTCAGGATGAATATTGGTAAAATGGGTTATTACCCAATATATTTGTGATCTTATCTTGTTACTAATATTCGTATATATTAATTGTGGAATATCAACCTCATCAAGATCTTCCAAGATGGAAGATTGAGTTGAGTCGCTAGTTCCTAGTTCTGCTGGGTAAATAAAATCTTCAATGTCTAAAAGGTATAGATATTGCACATAATCCCTCCATGCAATTTTATCTAGCTGATATGAAGATGTAAGCAAATTTATTGTAGATTGAAGTGGATTGAATAAAGAACCCATTAAATCTAACATTTGAGGGTCTCTTAATGCATCTTCTGCTTCATTATTACTCATTATTTACTCCCTCACTATTAACTTGGTCACCATTAGTTTTGTCATGATTCCCGTTTCTAGGATTGATGCGATTAATTTTTTTCGATTTTCTAATAATAGTTCTTTCAAAAGATCTTTCCAATGAACTTGACATTTTTGGAAAATATAAAATTAAATCAAATCCACTATAAGATTTTCCTTTTTCAGTTCTTTTACTCTCAATCTTGGGTTCGAAAATATTCTCCACTGTTTTAACTAACATATCTTCACGATCATCAACTCTTGCCTGTTCAAAGATTTTTAAAATGTCATCACGATCAAATACGATATTATTTTTTTGAAAATGTAACCCGAATTGATCATATTGAGAAATAGGCTTATTCTCTGAATCAATCGGATTTCTCTCAGCAATTTTTATAACGCCTATTTTCATACTTTTATCACGAGAAATGAAGTAAATTCCTGATTTACTTGAAAGATCACTAATGAATTCCTTTGCCTCATTGTAATATCCAAATTTAATCAATTTAAATAATTCAGGGATTATATCATTTCCCTTAATTTTTGATCTGATGTTTTCGTCAATATACAGAGGTAATTTTGCTGTAACCGTCTTTTGATTTATCTTTGAATTGGCAGTTTGCAGCATTGCGTCATATTCAGCTAATTTAGTCAAGTATGTTGGATCTTTTTCACCTAACTTTTTTACCGTTGATGCTAAATTAAGTTTTAATTCCTCAATATTGTAAGGGTTAAAATCGACCTTAGCTGTGTAATTAATTGCTATTTTACGTTTCCTGTCAACCGTGTTTTTATTGAGTTTTGTCTTTAAATTATTCGTTACACTTCTTATTTCTATCTTTCTTCTGTCTGAATAACTGGTTTTAGCCTGTTTTGCTGGGTCCTTTTTTGATCTAAAATTGATAAACCTAGATATACCTATTCCCCCAGACAAGTAAAGTCATCATATTATTTATAGTTTCTCCCTATCATGTGATGCTATAAAATTGATAGCAATCAATCGAAAAGGTGCAACATTTGATTTTTCGCTTCGATTGACGTATCAATCGATTGTTTCCTTTAATAATTAATGAGACATCAACTCCTTGAAAAATTTATGAGCGTTTGCTCATAAAATTGACATGCTGTTTGCATGTCAAGTATTGAAGGTTTCTTGCCAAAGAAACGTTCTTGGGGAGTCATTTTTGTTGTAGAATGCACCCTAGCAGTGTTGTAGTAGTCTCTCCATGCATCAAATGCAAATTGCAGTTGATGTATATCTTTTGTAAAAACGAGGTCTCTGACCTCGTGTTGCAGACTCTGCTGCATCTTCTCCACTTTGCCACATGTTTCTGGGTGTCGAATACGGGATCTGATACTTCTGATCCCGTATTTCGCAAGAAAGTCTCTGAATTTCTTGGTCAGTTTTCCAGATGGATTATGGATGTATTGACTCCCATTATCATGCAATATGGCTTCTGGAACGCCATATTGCTTGACTAATTTCTCAAGCAAATCAATCCATGATTGAGTGGACTGATTATCTGAGATTTTACTGGCCAAGCAAAATCTGGAGTGGTCATCGACCACGTTGAAAGCGTACAGCTTTCCAGGTTTGTAAAATGGTCCCACATTATCAATTTGCCACAGTTCATTTGGTTTAGACCTTTCAAATCTTTTGTAAATTTGCTTTTTCTTTCTCATATTTCTTTTGAGACGGGATTTACCAATCCGTCTCAAAAAATAATGAGTTGTTGATTCAGGTAATTTCTGCTGAAATTCAACAGAAATCATTGTTGAGATAGTTTTAGCAGATATTTGCAATTCTCGTAACTCTTCAATCCTGAACTTTATCTGGGAATCAAGTCGAGGACCCTTTGGTCCTCGTTTCCTGGGAATGATCCCAACAATTCCAAATTGGTGAAATCTTTTGATTTTACGATAAAATGTTGATCTAGGAATTCTAAATTTCTCACAAATTGACGAAACCGTCAATTCGTGCCATTTACTCTGAGGATCGAGACGATCCTCAATGGCTTGACAAAGAGAAATAAATTCTCTGAGTCTGCGCTTTCGATTAAGGACTTGCGTGATTCGAAGCATTAGCAACTCCGGTTCTGCGGGTCCTACTACTTGTTTTTGTAATATCTGGGTGACATGTTTTTCAATAATCACATGTCTCAAAAATTGTTAAGTTAGATAACCAATCGAACAAGTGGAATATTTGATCGATCTACGATTATTGGATCAATGTTGTGATCATATAATTTGATACAATGCTCTTGCTAGGTGTAAACTAACTTAAGTTAAAAAATCAGATTCTAAAACCATCCAACTTTCTAATAAATAATTTCCTCATTTATTTTTGGTTGTTAGAGTTACAGGATCTAACCATTTTGAAATTGATGAATAAATTCTAATTATTTTGTAACCTCGAAGTTCAATAGCAATCCGTGCTTTTTGCAATGATTTTTCGTTGGAGATTGGAAATTTTACCATTCGATTCAAAACTCACCGTAAGTAAAGTTACTTTCATATTTTCAATGTTCTAGCTCTCGAGCATCACTAATATATTCGATTAATTGCAGATAATTAAGTCTATATGTAACTTAAGGTTGCCCCGAGAGAATTCCTTTGGATCTAATATATTACCCACGTTTACTCCTATAATAATCAATTATCATATCAGATAAATTACCATAGGGATAAAGTCTTGAAGCCCAAATCTCAAACTTTTTGAGATCTTGTTTGATAGCATTTAATTCTATGTTTATCTTTGTTGGATTCCCTTCGTTGAATAATTCTTCCAAATTATGTTGACTAAAATTTTTGAGTAAAACACTTATCTTATGGATTTGAGCTACTCCATTTCCTACGTTGGGATTTGTAGTCTGAATTCCTCCTGTTTTTGACCAATTTCTATAACTGCTCAAGGCATTATTTAATTGCTGAGTTTGCCCGGTTAGTTTGTTCATTGCTGACGTAAAGTGTCCAAAATCATATGTTTCAGCAATTGATTTATCAGTAATATTTTTTCCATCTTGGCAAATTTGGTTAATCCGAACATTAATGAGACGATTAAATTCTTCATGACTTTGATGCTTCAACTTCCCAATTCTTGAGTAGACATCCTCCCATCTATCTTGGTTCATCAATCCATTGAGTTCGAAAGCGTCTTCGGTAGCCCCGTTAATTCTCACAATATCCAGTCTTCTTTTGAACGAATTAACTTCCCATAGCAAAATGAGAAAAACAACGAATGTAAACACTATTAATATTTGTCTTATTCTAGTTTCAAATTTAGAAAGCGATGACCATTCAAAAATAAATGGAGTAATTAATTGCTTCTGTTTTATAAGTAGAATAAGAGAGGCTAAGAAATATCGACTATTACTCACTAATTTTATTCTGTAAGTCTTCCAATGTTCACTTGTCCATGCATAATAATAACCTCCAATATTTGTAAAATTCTTAATCCTATCCATTGTGTTAAAAATAAAAATAGTAAGACCTGTCCACATAAAACTTAGCAATAGACCTATACCAGAACTTAAAATTAGGAATGGGACTAAACTATCATCTTCATTTATTTGAATTATTCTTGTAGTAATTGCAAAGGATAGGATTAATGTCGCACCTATATCCTCTCTGCCTGGTGATGATTTTAGGAATTGTATACTCATACGAGAATGATTTACGAGTTATATTTTTCCTTTATTGATTAATTCTGTTCAATCTATATTTAGTTTAAATAAAATTCCACTTTCTAAATAATATTTTCGGTTAGCTCTATCTTTACGTAAATCAATTATTCTAATAATCTTTTAATTAACCATCTAGAAGAGTTTTACAGTTGAATCTCAAAAATTTAATCGTAATATGGAAAATGAACTAAATATGGCTAAAACAATATATAAAATTATTAACTTTTCCCAAATCAATGAGCACGGAGTTATTACCAAAAGTATCCCAGACAAAATTATTAGGATCATTGATATTCTTCTTTTTTACTTTGATTATAATTTTTTTAGTAAATCTAACATCAGATATTAACTTTCTTAGCGTTGGCATTTTATTTGGTGCTTTATTTTTCTCCAGTATAATATCGTCCATTATCTATGAAAGCACAATTATTCAAAAGCTGGGATCGTATCTTTCATATGGATATATTTATCTCAATAAATCTGCTAAAATGCATAAACAAATATGGTGGGTTCCTGTAATAAATCCAAATAGAAAATCAATCATATTTAATTCTCCTAATTCATATTCAAAATATCCTTGGATACAAAAGTTTGATGACATAGTTTTTGGAAAATTTATATACGGAATCTCAATTGGAATCATTGGGTGGATTATTATATTCAAAGGAAATGAGCTTCTACAGCTATTCTTAGGAGAACCCGTTGTTTTCCCTTCCAAAATTGTTTTTGGGAGTTTCATTTTCATGGGTGGCGTGTTAATTTGTATCCTCAGTTTAAGAAGATTAGTCAGAGAGCACTTTGAAGAAAGATTTGGATTGATCTGGTATACAAACTCTCTAGCTGTCAATCAAAATATTTCAATGAATCAACAATCGCCAAATCTGATTGAGGTTATTAGAAAGGACATGAAAAATTTCATTTTAATCGAGGATTGGAGAGGTTTACTTTTTTATGGTCTCGAAAACATAACAGAAGTATTAAATTCATACTTTAATGACATTCTTAACAAATGGCCAATACAAAAATTTGTTCAGGAAAATATCGATTCAATTGCATTATATTTTGATATTTCAAATATTGAAGATGCTATGAATTTTAGTTCACATTCTCTATTTGCTAAGACAAAAAACTCCTCATATATCCAAACCCTACCATTTAATCACCAAAAAGATTCTAATTATGCATTAATATCAATAGCTTTTGGAAAAGATACATACCAAGGTCAAATAAAAAAGAATTTAGAAGAAATAGAAAAATTACTAACCAACTTAGGTTACTTAGATTCATTTTTGATTAGTTTAGTTAGTAATATTTTATCAAGTGAATTGTTAATTGATGAAAAAGATTCAACAATAGGAATCGAAATTTCTAAAATCATCAATCTTCCTGATAATTATACTCAACTATTATATTCTTTACAACCAGAGTTGAATGTCTCATATGATAAAATGTTAGGGGATATAAAAAACAGCAATCAGACATTTAATTCATTACGTCTTCAAATTTATTTTGTATCATTAATTTCAATAACCATAGTAAATCAAAAATTAGAACTCTCTGACCTTAAGGAATTGAAGTATCTTTTCAGAGGTAGGTTTGTCTCCACTTCATTCAATTTACGTAAAAATGGAGATCCTTTGCGATTCCTAAGAAAGAGAAATTTTATGGAAAAGAGTGCTTTAGTATTTCTCCAAAACGAGTACAGGAAAAATATTCCGCACTGGATAAGTACTGGCCTTAATAGGCTACTTAGAGATAGTATAGGTTCTTTAAGTGCCATAAAGATTGAGTATGTTATAGCGTCGCTTCTTCGCTATAGAAAAAGTCAGTTTTTGGACCTTCAAGATCTATTAGTTCATTTAACTGATAAACTGAAGTATTTACGTTATGAAATACGATCGGAGATATAATAAGCATGAATTGATTATTTTCGACTAACTCTCTAAACAGCTATATTATTAAATTACAGATAGTTAGGTCTAAATGAAATCGATTGATCGAGGATAATCATCACACCAGTAAATCAATTGCACTAGTCCATGAAAAACTGAGTTAGATTTTGATCTAGTGCACTAAAATATTGACGTA
The DNA here is from genome assembly GCA_001940725.1 of Candidatus Heimdallarchaeota archaeon LC_2. The sequence goes on from MDVR01000027.1 coordinate 8,592, forward strand.
ACATTGTTGAGAAAGCGTAACTTTTGTTAAAATATCGCTCTAATGAATCTTTCATTTCCAGTTTGACAGCTTCAGAGGCTGGATGATCAAAAAGATAAATACAATTCTGTATTTTTATTATTAACATTGAGATATTAGTTCTAATTCGTAAAGCAGAGGAATCAGTTCGATGATTTACAATATGATTCAACTCCTTTGCAGTGTTTTTTGCCTTGTGATCCGAGGATAGAGGAAATATTTTGACATAAATTTCTGATTTATCAATAGACGGCCTTTGTGTAATAAGTGATTCTACATCATCACCATCAGCTGGAAAAAGTAAATCTCCTATCTGAAATTTTGGACGTCTTTGATTGCATTTACTGCACGCTGGATACAGATTAGTCCAATCAAACTTTCTGTGATCATTGGTTTGATTCAAAGACTTCTGCTCACGATGATCCACATCAAAAGCACTAGAAATGTTTTGTTCACATAAGTAACATTTCCCTAGGAAATCTTGGTAAAGTTGATCTTTTACATCTCGGTGTCGATACCTATAGTCCGATTTGTTATTTGTTAAAATTAATGGTGCGGGTAGACTTCTCTTAATTGTCATCATTTATTGATTATCCCCAAAGTCACTATTTGGTTTTATACGCTTTTGTCTGATGTAGAGAATTTCAAGTGCTAGTAAATGTGATCTCTTTGCTAATTGTTCAGCTAGATTATCCATTTGTTCTAGCTCTTCTTGATTTAATTTTTCATGCTTAAATCTATTGTACAATTGCTGAAGGGTGGTTAGTTTCTTATTAGTTTCTAAATCAAATTCATTATCAAGACTGAATGGAATTTTCAAGAGTTCAGCGAAAGAAGCACCAATGAGATCCTTACTTTTATATGTTCTTTGGGTGCTTAAGTCACAAATTAAGGCATTGGGAATCGAGGTAATGATTGCAGGTGAGTGAGTAGAAACAATTAATTGTAATCGAGGAAAAGATTGAATTATCAATTTCATTATTTTTCTTTGTAGTTCATAGTGAAGATGATTTTCTATTTCATCAATTATGAAAATTCCCTGCTCAAGGAATCCTTTTCTTCTTTCACCAATAACATGATTTGTTACCAACAATTCAGCCCAGATTGCAATAATGCTAGCAATACCATCAGGAAGTTGATTAAAATTTACAATATGGCCGTTTGAGTATTTTAAATTGAAGGAAAATGTTTCAGGTTTAAATTCTAAATTGACTTCTTCTCCAAATATCTCACACAAAAAATCATTGAAGTTTTTAAACCAATCCTTGATTTCGATTGATTTTTGCAAATTTCCCTCCTCCTCTCCTTGGAAAGATTGTTGAGCTCTTCTTTCCAATAAATATTGTTCCAAGAACCTAATCGTATTCCCGCTCCTACTCGGTGTTGTCATATCTATCCAAGCGTTTTCTTGATAATTTTTACCAATCGTGTTGGGTCTTTCTACACTCAAATTACGGAATGCCCCTAAGAAAAATACTACATAGGCCTTGTTCTTGAACTTCTCTAAAATTTTGTTTTTGGTCAATTCTTGTTCAGGAAATTCAACATCAATGTTCGGTAAGGTTCCGTCGTCTTCTATTTTTCTTTTAGGTTGATCCAAAGTTACATATAATGATCTCAAAAAAGATGTTTTACCGCTTCCATTTTTGCCAGTAACAATGAGGTGCATTGGGAAATTTAATTCATCTGAAATTAAATTTAACTCAAACGGAATCTTACCTTTAAGTCTCTGGTGATTATCTCTTATAATCTTTATATTTGATACAAAATGAGATTTATATTCAATATTTTGTGAATCCAACTGAACCTCTCAGCTAATATCATTTTGCTTCTCTTATAGAATTTGGGGTTCTTTTATGAAATGGAGATTGATCGATTTAGGATATTCTACTAACAGAGAGTAAACCAATCGATTAATTCCGATTATCTCTTTAGACTACTATATTAATAAATTACAGATAGTCAATACTATATGTAACTTAAAGATGCCCTGGTGTTATTGGATATAAATCAAACTAATCATTGGATTTAATCTACATGGGAGGTTTAGAAAGTATTCGGATATAACCGTAAATCTAAATTTTTCTTAGCTTTTATCTTTTTGTTATGATACCTTAAATAAACAAGAAACGTAATAATTAAGATCATTGATAACGAAATTATTGGTCTATCAATTAAAATATCAATGAAGGAAAATGATATTTCTCCGACCCAATAATGTTCTAACAGAGAAGAATACAATATTAAGTTCGCCATTTATTCTCCACAACATTCAAATCAAATCCTTATTATACAGATATTGGTATTCAAGTATTGAATTATAAAATATTATTTGCACTGCTCATTAGTTTAATACTATTAAATTTTGGTCTAAGTGTTAATTCATCCAATGAACCACCTAGCAATAATTCCTATATTTCATCTATTGAATTTGAAAAGCCCACAATTCAGAATTACCAACCTCATCCCGCAATAAATATCTCATCCGATTCAGATTTTGTTGACTTAGGGTTCCCAGGCATTGGAGATCAGCAAAATCCGTACATGATTGAGGGGTTGGAAATTATAGGATCTGAATCGGTCAGGAAATTAATTAGTATAAAAAATGTAAACTCGACCTTCACAATAAAGAACAATAGACTTGTTGGGAATGGATCGGAGAAGTTAAACGTTTATCAAAATAACATTGAAAATATTCAAAAACTGATTTATATTGAAAATACAAATTCGCCATTTATTATAGAGAACAATTTACTTTTTGGCAATGATTCAGATGGGATTTACTTAAACAAGGTTAGTTCTGCATCAATTGAATATAATATTATTGAAACGACCAATATAGCAATTAATTCAGTGAACAGTAGTCAAATTATAATAATTAACAATGTTATATCAAAATCTACATGGGTAGGAATTTCAATTTTAGAATCACTAGGTGTACAAATAATAAATAATTCAATAATAAATAAAGGTGAAATAGGAATTGACATAAAATCTCATAACGTTGTTATAGAAAATAACACCATAGAAGGAGGTAGTTTTGCAGGAATCAAGGCATCAAATCGGTATCCAATCTATTATTCGAATTTAACTGTCTCAAGTAACACAATTAATAACACACTCCATGGGATTTATTGGCAAACACAAGATAGTATAATTTCTGAAAATCAAATATTAAATTCAAAAGGGAATGGGATCCTTTTGCAGATTCTTGATCAATCGATCCAAAATGGTTTTAATAACAATTTCTCAAATAATTTAATTTCTAGTGCTAATTTGAATGGCATTGCAATTCTAGGTGCAGATAGTAACACTTTTACAAACAATACAATAATTGATTCCGGGTTTTCAGGGATTTCTGTTTCAGGATCTTCAGGTTTAAGATCAAAAAATAACTTCATTTCACGTAACGAGATTTCATATTCAGATGATTATGGAATCCGTATAGGATATTCTGCGGAGGAAAATTCAATCATAGGTAATAACTTTCAATTAAATAATAATGGTGGAATCCAAGGGTATGATGAAGATGAGAAAAATAAATTTCAATTGAATTATTGGGATGATTGGACTGGACCAGATTCCGATGTAAATGGAATTGTGGATGCTCCTTATATCTTTGAAGGAAATTCAGATCCATATCCCAGAGTATCGATAGATAGTAATTATGAAATCTTAGAGCAAAATATACCATTTAATACTGTCAAAATTACAATTATAGACTTTAAAACAGATGGTGCCACCAAAATTGAGACTGAAACTCAAAATTTACCTGAATTTCATATCAGTACAGCAGAATTCTTCTTGATTATCTTGATTATAGGTGTTGTATCATTTAAAGTGTATCAAAAATACCAAAAGAAATCATTTCCTCTCAATCGTTGTCCATCATGTAACTCGCGTTACCCTCCCGGAAGTGTTTATTGCGGGGAATGCGGAGCCGAGGTAGAGATATAGCGGATAACCTAAAATTTCGGATAGCTCTATCTTTGCGCCAATCAACCGTTGTTTAAACTGCATTCAATTGGCATTTATCTGGTCTATTGATCGAAGTTCTCCCGATGTGCGATGATTTTATCTTTTCCTTTATATGACTGTCTACTGGTATTCGATCGCTTCGGTCTTTGTACTCCCAATAAGAAAATATCCAAAATAGGGAAGACTTCAAAAATCAGAAACAGACCTAGAAGCAGACCCAGAGGCAGAAACAGAGACAGGTAAAATGTAGTTAAAGGATCGATGTCGGTAAAAAGGAGAAGCATAAGGAAATAGATTATGTAAAGTTTGATCAATCGTCTGATCTTCACGTTGGATTCTATCTAGTCTCATTTTTTGAATATATGGTAGCGTCATTAGATTTTATGTAAATTTCTTTAACCCGATGTAAGGATACAACTTATTACAAACTTGTTATTGCACATAATTAGGTCTAAATGAAAATCAGTATTTTCAGTCGGATCTATCATATTTGGTTACTTCTTCCCAAATTGGATTAAAATATTCTTCCTCAATCCTTCGTATAACTAATTCCAAATTATTAATAGAGGTAATCAATACTGGAACCGAATGCCCAATATATTCGGGATCAACGATCGAAGTTTGATGATGATACAATAGTGCTTCGGTTTCCTCAAATTCATTATTAGAATATTCCGCTAGAGCTCCTGCTAAAAAATCTACTGAATTCCCAAATACAAGGGTTGGAATAGTTACCTCGAGTATTTTATCCTTATTTTTTTGGTCTTGAGATTTTCTATGGTTGAAAAATCCACTGGTGATTTGTTCGAAATAGCGGAATAAAGCTTCATTGTCTTTAATAATTTTTTTACTATTGTCTCCTTTATCATCTAAAAGGCGTAATCTCTCGATTTGAGGATATGGAAACCTCGTGGATAAATCTATCTCTCCGGCAAGAACTTTTGAAATACTCTTACTAAAATTTGTTTGTGAATATTCATATTTAAAAATTTTATTTAATGACAGAAATTCTGTAACAGAGTTAACTCTCAATGAAATTGTATCACTTTGATCTTGCGAAAAACGTTTTATTCCAGTCATAATTCTTTTCCCATAATTAATTGAATACTTAACGTCTCCAACAAATGTAAGCATGTGCTGATTTGGTTCATCAACTACAGGATAATTTTTTAGGGTTTTACCAAGTGACTCTTGAAATAATTCCCAATCAATTTTTGTCGCTCTGAAATCCAATTCGCGATACTTGTCTTGTTTTGAATCTTCGGATCGATCTCTATAAATATATTTGATCGAATTAAATTGCAACTTATCAAAAATCTCAAGGACTCGATATTCAGAACTTTCGCTTAGATTCGCAATACTTTTTTTGATATTATTATTTATTTCTTCTGAATAACCCATCCTTGCAATTAATTTACACATTTGTTTATTAATAAGTTTTCATAGTGTATGGAATTTGGATGGATAATGATTGATTAATCTCACAGTCAATGTTTCATTTGTTATTTTCGGATAGCTCTATCTTTGCGCAATCTAATTTTTTCCAACTTTATTTATAGTGTTAACTTAAACTAGGCAGGAAGTAGATCTCACTCAGACAGATGATAGGAAAGGGAGGTCTTTTGGAAAACCATGTTAGAAGCACTATAACTATATTTTTAATGAAATGAAATAAGGTAAATTTAGGCTTTTTTGATTGGTTGATTTTTTGAAACCGGTTGAAAGTGCCGAAAACAAGCGGTAGCGCCTTTGAGTAGCCAGGTTTTTATTTACTTGCGAGTAGATGACTTGAAAACTCGTTGGGCTCATAACCCAAAGATCGGACGGTTCAAATTTCACGACTGAGGGCGTGAAAGAATAGATCCTCCAGGCGCTACCATTTTCCATTACGTTAGAGTTTCAGCGGTTTTTAGTTTATCGTTCGCTCTAAAATCCAACATAACGTCTCAATTCACGAGAATATTGTAAATGATAAAAACGCTTGATAATGCAAAATATTGCTTTTCAAGTTAATCCATAAGAAATTATTAGTCTGGATATCTTAAATCGATAGGAATTATTGTTTTTTGAGCACCTGGAGGACTTATTCCGCATAATTGATACAATCAAGCTATTTCAAGGGATTTTAGAAAAATGATTCATAAATATGCAAAACGGGCACTTGGAGGATTTTGTTTCCCTCTACTTACGTATTTACAATGACTGAATGATTTTTAAAGAAATTGGATATTACCTGTTTGGAGGGTTTGGCATAAAATTATCAATTAATAATTTATTTCAACTTTATCAATTTTGAATTTTTTAATAAATTCATGTAATTTGAGCTCATCTTCGTTCATAATAGCATTCCCTCTAAACCAAAACTGTTTTGAAATATCTGAAACATTTTTAAGTCCAAAATATGGATCACAATTTGTTATTCTATTTGACATAACTACCATCTGGGATAAATCAAGTCCTTTAAACAAATCATATTGAATTTCTGAGAGATATGACCTTTCAATTTTGATACTTTGTAGACTATATCCTATAGACTGAAAGAAATCATAATCAATCCCTTTCAAAACATTTGAGTTTATTAAATTAAATTCTCCAATTAGATCTAAATCTGTATGTTTCGCAATTATCTTGAAAATATTTTTATCCAACTTTTCAATTGCAAGTGATCCTTGATAGTTAAGAATATTAAGTGAATAATACCTTTTGTCGAAGACTGCTTTACTAATAAAATTTAACAGAGGAGCTCCATGATAGACAATATTATCAATTTTATTATAATCACTTAGATCAACGTTGTAGGCGAGTGAGGAAGGGTAGTAATTCTTTTGATCATGATAATCTTTCAGCTCAAGAAGATTCAGTGATTCAAATATCTCTTTATTTAGAATATCTATTATATCTTCACTTATCATAAATTCACATCCCTATACATGAATACAAAAAACCCTAGTAATAAGTTGTAGGAGACCTTTTCGATTTTATTATGTATTTCAATACTTGATTTCATCAAATATTTTGAAATTTGATTATTTAAACTCAGAATCAAGTAATTATTATTTTTCAATCTAACTCCTCCTTGTTACCAGAAATTTCAGATATATCATTTGATTCAGAAAATAAATCGTTAATTATCCGATCGAAAATTACTGTGAGTTTATCCGCAATATTGTTAAAAGCTCTAAAGTTAACATTTTCCCAATTTAACACGATTTCCCATTTTGGACTATGTAATAATTTTGTTAATTCATCTAATAATGGAGGATGGATAAGTGGTGGCAGACCTTGATGTGATTTTAGAACATCTCCCTTATTGATTTTTCGCTTTTTATCTTTGTTTTTATGGAGTAACGATCTTACTGTAGGACTTTTGGAATTGGGACCCCTCCCAGGATTATACACAATCCAAGTTCTGAGTTGTCTAGATGGGTCAAGCTGATCTTTTGGAATATTAATCCAAGCTCTCAACCTAATAACATATCCCAAACCTTCAACAAACTTTACACTGTCATATCTATTTGGATTATAATAATTAATAATATATTTCAACCAATGTTCCTGTGCGTCACTCCCAGTACCATCATAAGCAAGATCAAACATTGATACTAATTTATCAATTACTTCATCAGTTAAGATTGATTCATCAAAAAATGGATGCTCACCAGAATTTCTTAATGAATACAAATGTTCTCTAATCTTGTTCAAATCTATGTAAACACCTTCAGGGAGAATTTTGTAGAATTCTCCAATATCATCAATTATGAAATTACCATCAGCAATTTGATCTATATTTTGTGCATCAAAATCAAAAAATCTATGTCTGACTGCTATTGGCTTGAAGAACGAATCTGAGATAGCTAGTCGATTATGGATCGCACTATTTTCGATTTTGTCTGACCCGAATCTTGAAGCACCGTAATAATATTGATTGGGAGAATAAGAAGTGTTTGAAAACATAGAAACCAATTTTTTACTTGCTGTATGTTTCGTTATTTCTTTCTGGGAATTTATTAAAATATTCTGTACTTTCCCTTTGTGAACATATTTTAATGTCCACGAATTATTTTTGGATTTCATTGATTTAGAATTGTTTTCCAATCGATGAACAATAAAATCAACAGCCTGATTATTCTTATTTATAGATGGTATTACAAGTACTTCTTCTGAAATGAATTTTTTCAAATACTTCTCAACTTGTTTACAAGACTCTGTTATCTCATTACAGATAAGTGAATTAGCTTTCATTGTGAAAATATCTCCCAACTGGAGATCCCAAATCCTAATTTTTAATTTATGAAATTCTCTTTCATCATCTTGAAACTCTATGGTAATGGGGTCCAATAAAACAATGGTACCGTCAAATCCTTCACGGTGTGATAAATTGAAACCTTCAATATCTGTCACTGATATCTCTAACAGATCTTTGCTAATTGGAAACTGATTCCAATACTCATCAATCTTTGATATCCATTCTGATCCTTCATCAGTTGAATTGATTTGGTAAAATTTTGTAGGATAAATTCCATAATGGTTCTTGAATTGCTCTTTAAATTCACCCACAGAATTAATATATCTTCTTGACATCACTTTTCCTTTTTTGTTGCGGATTGGGATTTGCAACTTTATCAATTTTGAATCTATTTCTTCAAGGGGAAGTTCATCATCACTCTCAATAATATGTTGAAGGATGGAAGGTTTCAACATGTGAAATTGAAAATTGTTTTGTATATCAAGGTAAACAATTCGTAATGTACTATATTGTTCAGTCTCTGACAGGATATTCAAAATGTCCTGAGCCTTCCTACCATATAATGCTATTGTGTTGTTTGATTTTTCAGCTAAACTATCAAATTGGTTGATGGAACTTTCTACAAAATGAAATTTAAGTGAATTTTTTGCAAAGATTTTTCTTAGTTCCTCAGGCGTTCTCTTATGTTTAGACCAAATATCTAACGGACCATGAATGTAATCTTTCCCATGCTTAAATTTTGTATTAATTAAAAACCTGGTACTCATATTACTTCCATCTTTGTTACTTTTTATCTCAGCTGGAACCATGATAATATTTGAACTAGGCTCCCATCCTTTGTCTGTGTTAACAGGTAAGGTGTAAAAAACGAGGTGATCAAATCCATTGGGATCTCTACGTAATATAAGAGAATTTTGCTGAAAATCAATTAGATATTTTTTAATTTCAGTTGGGGTTGCCCCTTTTACCTTCATAAACATCTCCACAAATTTATGATGGTTTCTTATTGAGTAGATAGAATGTTCAAGTTCTCCCAGCCTTGAGAGTATAATCGAATCTGATAAATTCAAAACAAATTTTTTCATGTCCCCAGCATTAATATCGAAATAATCCAAAATATCTGAAAAAATACCATTTACTTTTTCACTATCCCCCCACAACTCCTCAATCACATCCCGATCAACCACAGGGTCCAGCACATCCCGCATCGCATCCCCCAGCGCCCCCAAATAAGCCACCAGCCACTCCCGACGCAGCTCAACATAAAGCCCCTGCAGCCCTTCCTCCTGCCCCTCAAGTACCTCCATCCGCCCCAAATCCACAAATTCCGCCAACCTTTTCCGCACCGACGCCTTCACCTCGCCCCCCTCGAACCCAAACCACGTCACAAAATTGTCAAACCGAAACCCCAAATACACCTCGCCCTCCGCATCGAAACGCAGCCCATAAACAACCTCGACCCCCACCAGTTCAAATTCACTGAACATGTGCTTCACAATTTCCAGATCCTTGTAATAATCCAGCCTCACCAACAAATAAAACGCCGTCAAACCCTCAAACATCCGCAGCCGTTCCACGAGTTCACCGGGCCTCTTGATCTCATGCCGCAGCAACTCAGCCAAAATCATCTCATACCGCGGGTTTTGTCCCGACTCAATTTTAGCACTTGCCCGATCCTCCACAAACCTCAACAACTCCTCAACACTCACTTTCAGATCAACCAAATCATGAATGGAAATTGGCTGGTTGAGTACCGCCTTTGAGTAACCTCTTTCGTTTTCCGGATTTGAATTTTCTTTCGAACCCGTCTTGATTTCAGCCTTTCCTTCATCCATCTTTTTAGAGTTTGCCCGTTTCCGTACCGACAATTTTGCACTCTGCGCTAGTTCTCTTATATCGCGCTTTTTCCACAACTTTGTATTTTTTGTCCTCTCCTCAATCCGTCCCCAAATTCGTCCAAACACCGGATTCCTAATCTTCTTCAACGACAAGTCACCGATCAAAACTGTCGGTTTCGAATCCAACAAATACTGAACCCCAGGCTTCACCTCACTAATCTGTTTTCCCACTTTTAATACAGTGCCTCTTAACCCCGAAGGATACGCCCCCCGATTTAACAGCCCACCCAAGAACGCATGAACCCCCTCATCCTTAACCAACTCCTCTCCCAGCAATTTCCGTACCGACAAATCATCCGCCCCAGCCACCGAATTTCCCGAAACCAAAATCCCCTCTTCCCACATCTCACTTCCCAACTCATTATAAGAAGCATAGAACGCCAGTTTCCCCAGCAACACATTCTGCAAAAACTCCGGTGAAACCTCATCCCTGATCACAACATATTCCACGCCATCCTTCCCAACAGGCAATACCTCAAACTCGCTACCAGCATCCACCTCATCTTTTCGCACCACCAGGGTAATCTCAATCCGCTCCCCTTCTTCCGATCCCAGACTTCCAAGTGACCCCACAAACGCCTTCTTCAACCTCGCAATCGCAGCTTGTTTCGCAAACTCCCTCATATCCCGAATATGCCCCCTCCTACGCTCGACCGAATTCATAAGCTCATTCAAATACATCATATTAACAAACAAGTGAAACAAGTAATTTCGATCCAACCCAGTCTTCCCAGCCACCCAACTCAGCGACATCCCCGAAAAAACAAAATCCCAAGCCTCTTCGATCACATCCGGCTCGACCACCACAGACCCCAAACTGTTAAACTTGACTTCATATGGTTCATATGGTGCACTTTCCTTCTCAAACTCCATATCCGAAATCCTCCGAGGATGCATCAACTTCGCAAGTTCACTCGATTCTTCCGAATTTCCATGGCTCAAATATTTCCGTACTGCAAATTTCTCACTAATTTTTCGAAATAACGAACCAAACAATCCAAGTCCACCTGAAATTACAGATTGCAAGGATTTCCAAGAATACCCCGTCTGTAAAACTGATTTGGAAGGCGATATTGCGAGACCAGAAGCATCTTGGTTATGATCCTTCTCCTCAAAATCTAGTACTTCACGGTGCGTTTCCGCCGGTTCATCATAATACTCCGGTTCCTCTATTTCCCGTGCACCCTGTATTTCATAAAAATCTAAACTCCCGCTATCTTCCGTAGATACATCAACGACCGATGGAACAATTTCCGTACCGACACTTTCAATCGGTTGATCATCCCTTAAATCAAAATCACTTTGTATTTCGGCAAAGCTTTCAGAAAACGCACCAGACGACTTTTCTTCTCCAAGTGATTGATCATTAAGATCTGCCCCAAAGTCATCAATAACCTCAATTTTTGATCCTGATACAGGCAAACTGTGAAAATCCTTGGCTGCAGAATCTTGGGCATTTCGGAATTCCATTTCGGACATACCTTTTTCTACTTCTGACTCATATCCCTCACCCTGTACCTCGTATACGTGAGGTTCAGGCACCCAAGAGCGATTCAATGACTGATTTTCTTTCCTCGATGCTTCATTAAATTCACCCGTTTGTCTTAAATTCGAACCCTCTCTAACTTTTTCTGCGTCCCTAGCCATTTCCGTACCGACACTTTCATTTCCTATTTGCTCATTTTTTTGTTCTAAACTCCCCTGCGGCTCCCTTATCAATCGGGAGGTCGGAAAAATCGGATCTGTTTTTAGTCTGTCAATCGCCTCATTGATTGCTCGTTCCAGATCCTTATCTATTTTATACTCGGGTTCCTCTGGTTGACTTTCACCCAGAACATTACTCTTTTTTGAAAAAAAATCGGTTGGATCTACCCACTTTCCTTTACCATTAGATCCACCAACGTACCTTGATAACCCACTTGACTTATATTTAATCCTATCAAACTCCTCCCTCATTGGCTGATCATAAGAATCATGAAGTTCGTACCTACCAGCAAGTATAGTAATTGCTCCCCCCAAAATGAACCACCACTTGTTCAGAACAATAAACTGCCAAATCAACTCACCTTGAGAATATTCACGTTCATAAAAAATTGCAGGAATTTTAAAAAAAGCTTCAAACCACACTTCGACCAGACCCCCATAATTAGTCACATCAATCTCCAGCACCTGCTCAAACCCGGGTTCATACTGAAGCCGAAACTCAATTGTCGAATCCTCTTTCTTAGTTCGCTTGAATCTCTCCCCTTGCTGAAATAATATTACATCAGGCTGTTCTGAGTCAATTATATCTTCATCGTATGAAAATCCCATATTCAAAATCATTTCTATTTTCGGTGAGTCATCAAGCGTAAGATTGTGATCCCATAGCATCCTCTCAAAAAAACGCGAGGTCAACTCATAAGGTACTATGAGAAATAGGCTTTTACTATTTAGGATCCCCTGTTTGTCAAGTAGCATTGCATAGGGAAAAGCACTCACTGACCCCAAGATATCATTATGAAACTCATTATGATCCACAGAAGCCGGTCTTAATGTCTGAACTACATAGTCAATAGTAAGATCAATATCCGGTCTTGAAAACCCGGAATATGTAAATTGAAGCTTAAACTCAACATTGATATTATTATCAGATGATTCTCTAGAGTTTTCAAGTGAAAGAGAATTATCGTAGAAAGACCATAATTCATTGAAATAATGGGTCGGATCAATAACTGTAGTAAAATCAACCTGTTCCTGATTACCATGCGGAACTGAATGTCTGGTTCTATTATATTCTTGATAACTGCCATCAATTAACACCAAAAACGTGGTTATCAGTTCAATTCTGAGCGAGTCAGAAAGAATTTTGGTTTCATTAGGTTCAAGAGTTGGTGTATCATAAATTTGAAAATTGATAACCAAAGAATCAAACATGAAAATTTCTTGAACAATTGTAAGTTTATGATTTTCAGTTTTATGACTTAAATGTAAATGATTTTGATTTTGTTGGAAGTATTTTATTTCAGGATAAAAAGAGAGAGACCGCTCCTCTTTATCATTTTCAATGTGTGAAGAAACAGTGGTTGAGGCTATTAAAATTTGAAAAAGGATGACATAGAAAATAATTATTTTCTTCCTCTTCAAAATTAAAGCCGAACCAATATTCACAACATAATTTAGCCTGCAAATCTATATAAGCAACCATTAAAATTAGAAAAAAAAAATCATAGAAACTGTTTCTTTAATGCGTGATTACTCACTAGCCTACATTACCATTGGAAATAAAAACACCGATCTACTTTCTTACCAGGAGATATCCCCACCTCATTTGTAATATTATGTGTTCATATTTTATTGGCTACAGGTTCACTTTGATGGAAATCGGGCATCTCGGTTTAGAAGGTAATCAATTGGAATATGTCTATTTCCCACTCTTCAGTGCCATCCTATTTTTCAAGATAGTTTTGGATGAGAGGTAAATGAAAATTTCTAAAAGTAAAATCGATGAAATTTTGTTGGAGATAGAAATTATAGACTTGTGCGAATCGTTCTTTTTCACAGTAACATTAAAAATTCATATCGTTTTATCATAATGAGTTCGTATTTTCTTTGAATTTGCCATGTATGGCTTTGATATCCTTCCATTTGCATGTGGGCTTTTGAATCCAAGAATGATTAAGCTTTTTATAAAACAAATGGATAGTTGAACCGCTATGGAACTCTTAAAACTAAGTTCAAAAAAAATAAAATTTACAATCCTAGGGATACTATTTATCCTAATCACAGGAAACAATTCTCCTGTTTATGCTGTGAGTTACCATTTTGCAGAAGATTTTTCAATTGCGCCTGATACAGATTGGAAATTTTCAGCATGGTTCTATCCGCCTTCTCTCGACTATGAAAAAACAAATCATACGTTCACGTTTGATGATGAATTAATATCAGCTGGTGAACCAAACGGAAAGGTCAGTAACTATGCAACGAAAAATGATACCACTGCTTTTGGAGCATGGAGCTTTGATATATTTATTCCGACTAACCCATTAACTAATGTTTGGGGCGCTAGTTTCAGTATAGAGTGGGATTATCTTAAACTGACATCATATTTTGGCGAACCTGATGGAGCTGATTGGCCTGAGTTCATTCTTGATGGATACGGGGAAGGTCTCCGAATGCAAGCTTGGAATAAAACAAAAGACCCGTTTAGTGATCGTCTCAAATTCGCACAATCAGACTCTGGTCTGAAATTTGATACTTACCAACACTTTGAGGTCATAAGGACACCAGCCGACTTCTACGTCTATAACGGCGGAAACCTTATCTTTGAAACAGAATTTTCTTCCAATCTAGGTCCTGAAATTAATTATTTTACAGTGATTGCAGCTCAAGGATCAGGTGTTAAATATGACAATATAAAAATTACTTCAGATTATCAAGGAGTGCTAGACTCACTTTTATCTGAATCAGACAATTCAGAATCTGGATCTAATGCCTTATTTTATACTTTAGGGGTCGGAATTGTAGCTCTGATAGGTGGACGTTCGTATTCGAGATTTAAATTAAAAGAAATTTAGCTAGAATGGTTAGAATAGCTAGAACGGATGTAATCTATATCTGTCAATAAACACCTTGTTCTCTCTGATAGGTTTGAATCAAACTTTTTCACAGTTTCATTAGAAATACATCTCTTTTTTTCATAATGATTTAGCATTTTCCTTGAATTTGCTATGCATAATATTGATATCCTTCCATTTGCATATGGGCTTTTGAAAACAAGAAGGGTTAAACTTTATATAAAGTTACATTAACATCAATATTACACAGGAATTGACGAATGTATGGGTGGAAAATCGAAATTTGAGATGATTGGATGGGTTGTTCTTTTTACAATAACTGTTCAATTTTTATTTATTCAAAACGTCCAGTCACAAACGTTAGCTCAAAATAGTGCTAGTCAACCCCGAATACAGTGGACTCAAACGTATGGAGGAACAGAGATAGCTTTTGCCAATGATATGATCCAGACAATTGATGGAGGATTTGCGCTGGCTGGGAGAGGAGCAGAAGGGGCGATGATGTATCTCGTCAAAACTCGAACAGATGGTGAAATGCAATGGGAGAGAACTTTTGAAGGAACAATATTTGGTCATTCTCTAGTTCAGACTTCAGATGGAGGTTTTATTTTTGCGGGGTTTCAACGAGATGGATATGTCTCATTTAATGGATTCATACACCTCATTAAATTAGATTCGAATGGTAATACCCAATGGAACAAAACTCTTGATCAAAGAGATGGTTCTGTAACGATTATACAGACTTCTGATGGTGGATTTGCAGTATCTGGGGGTAACATTTCATATAAAGGTAGAACTCAACCTTGGTTAATAAAAACTGATGTAAACGGTGAAGTATTGTGGAATCAGACATATGGGGGTTTTCATATAAACGATGTCATCCAAACCTCTGATGGAGGATTTGCCCTCTTAGAACAGCACGCATTAGTTAAAACAGATTCACAAGGAATTTTACAATGGAACCAAACTTTTAGTGAGCCAAGTCTTGATACTGGGTATACACTTATTCAGACAATCGATGAGGGGTTCATAATAGCGGGAGGTTCTTATCCTCCCAACTCAAATGCAAACGAAGAAGACATGTGGATAGCAAAAACAAATTTAAATGGTGAGATTCAATGGAGTGAGACTTACGGGGGTAATGAGCGAGACCAAGCAAGGGACATAATTCAAACTAGCGATGGGAGGTTTTTTGTCGCGGGACTAACTCTTTCTTTCGGAGCTGGGAGCAGGGATATGTGGTTAGTGAAAATTGATGCAAACGGTGAAAAACAATGGGATCAGACATATGGTGGAACTGGAAATGATATTGCTGAAGCTATTATCTTAACGTCAGATGGAGGAATTGCACTAACTGGAACGACCTCTTCATACGGATCTGGGGACTATAATATGTGGTTGGTAAAACTCACCTATGAAGAGAAGATAACCGATTTCAATTTAGGATATATTATTGGAGGTATCGTACTGATCATCTCCACATTGGGAAGTGGATATTATTTTGTTAAACAACGCAATCTCAAAAGATTATCAGGATTGCTACCTAACAAGGTGACAAAGGAAACACTCCGTTTGATATTCAATGGAAACACATCCAAATATCTTTACTTGACAGCTGGATTTCATAAGATCCCGGATGATCAAAATTTTGAAGCTAGGGTCCCAAAAGAAATGTTCGAATATAAATTTCTAATGCATCCAGTACGATTGGCAATAATGAAGATATTAGTAGAAGATAATTCTATAACTTCAAGGGAATTAAAAACCCAATTAGGTTTAACTTGGGGTGAGGTAGGGCATCATTTGCCAAATTTAAAGAAAAATAAACTGGTGGAGATAGAGGAACACTTTGTCGATGGTATAACAATGCAAACCGTCATAATTACTCAAACTGGGATTTCTCAATATGAATCCTTGGTAAAAATTTTACAGGAGTTTCTGTCGTCTTCAGATTTCGATACTTTCCCCTTAAATTGGAGCGGCCGTTCAAAAAGTAATGAGAACTTAGAATAAAAGAGAGCAGGTATAAGAGTACTCCACTGATCAAATCAGTAAATGGATCAAGGATCCTTTGTGGAATCTAAATCTTTGGTTGCAGACATTGGATTTGAAGGAAATAGATTGGGTTACGTCAATTTCCTTCTCTTAAGTGCAATCTTATTTTTCAAGATCATTTTAAATGTGGAGCAGTTGAAAATTTCCAAGAAGAAAATAGATGATATTTGTTGAATATAGATCTGATAGAATTAGTTTGGTATTAATTCATCAACAATTTTCCAGTAATTATACTAATTTTCTAACTTTACTCAAAAACGATTATGAGCTAAAAAATGCAAGAATCATATACTATACCCAGGGGAGTACAGACAAATGTGTCAAGACAAAGAATAGTAGCTAAAGTTGTACTCTGTGGAGGTTGGCAAGTTGGGAAAACCGAACTCAGAAGGAGATATATGGGTGAAACTTTCATTCAAGATCATCTTAGTACATTAGGAGCTGATTATTCTGTAAAAAAAGTGAAACTTGACGAAGATACAATTATTGAATTACAAATTTGGGACCTTGCAAGTCAACCAGGTTTTGAATCACTCCGCCAGCGCTTCTTCAAAGGAACTTCTGCAGCGATAATGGTTTTTGATCTTGAAAGACCAGAAACATTCAAAGAATTTGATTCTTGGTTTGAGCAGCTTTGGAGAGGTATGCAGGAGAAAGCGATGCCCATTGCAATTATCGGTAACAAATCACATCTTAATAACGATCAAATAACTGAAGAAGAAGTAATGAAATACATTGAAAAGTTAAAAACAGATAATGACATTCATGATGCGAATATCTTCTACATTAAAACAAACGAAAAAACTGGCGAAAATATCAATCACTGTTTGCATAATCTCGCTACATCATTGTTTGAACTATTGAAAGATTAAATTTAACGTGCATATTGTGGGTATAATTACCTCAAAAGCAACACAAAGAGCCTTATTATTATCATCGCTGGTACAATTAATATTATAAAAAAATAGATCCCAATAAAAATGAAGAAGATACTAAAAGGATCCTCCACAACTAACCATATCATCATCACAGCTGGTACACTATTGATTAGTAAAGCAGTTATACTACCACGGATCACATGTACTAATAAGTAAATAAAAAGAATATCCAATAATAATAAAATGAATACACCCAGTAAAGTGTTGCCACCCAATATGTTAGCCGCCAAGAAGCCAGACATAATTACAATGGAAATCACATCAACAGGCACTACTAATACATATAGCCACCAAAACATTCCGATGGGTGGTTTTCCTAACTTCACTAATTGTTTAGCGATCTTATCATCATCACTTGAGTGAAGGTCGACAGCTAATGGTCCTCTTTTTTTCATATTATAGATTATATCAGATTCAGTATATAAAAATGAGTTAAACTTTGGAAACCAAAGAGTTCCAATCTTCATCGATAATATGATGGCAATGAATATTACATTTCCAAACAACATTGGACCCTCAAGTAATTATTTCTTCTTGAGCGCAGCGTAAGGAACCAACCTTAAATATGACAATATAGTTCCCGATCCGTTTTCTCTGAAACAATGTGTGCTGAAACTACGTTTGGAAAGATGAAAAATTGAAATAGTTGCACCCCCAGATGGAAGGTGTTCTGTCTAGATTGGTGGATCTATTTTAGCCTCCCTCAAGACCTTGTTAAAATGTAGAACCAGGGGCAGCTGAGTAAAAATACTCCAGCTGTTCCCTAAAAGCAGTCAACAGATGTATTTAATCACAAAACGTTAATATTATTATCAATTTAGTTTACAAATCAATTAATGTCAATAATATGATATTGAATTTAATCAATTAATACAATTAAACAAATCATTTGAGAATAAAGTTATATCTCTAAACAATCATAATTAGGTTTAATGGAAAAATCTATGCGTATTCTTATCGTTGTTATTGCGGTTTGGTTACTCAGCTTGTTGGTTTTCATATCCCCAATAACTACAGGGTCGCGTATAACAATGGAATCGGGATTTTGGTCAGTTTATTCGTCACCAAGTCAGGATAAACTGATAACTGTAAGTGAAAGACACGCTTTCATATTTAATTTGGATCTTGAAAAACAAGGAGAATTTAACGATCCTGAATATTCCTTGCCCGATGAAACTATCCGTGACAGCCCACCTACCTGGAGTAAAGATGAAAAATATGTATTACTTCAAGATGAGCACTACGTGTATTTATTAAATTCCAATAATCTATCTATTAAACATAAATTGAGTAAATATAGTGATCTTGATGTGGTTGATAAAGGAAATCATTTTCCGCTTTTCTATATTGATAATCAATATAATCTGCATTATTTAAGAAACAATTCTTTAGTAGAATTTGATTTACAAACAGGTAATATTGAGACTACTCTGGATTTGTCTTATAATAATATAACTTTCACATATGTTGAATTTCATAGGAATGGAGATTATGTAGCACTATTTCAAAGAGATTTTGAAACTGGTGAAGTTAATCTTGTTGTTTTAAATTTAGTGTCAGAAGAATACTTCCCAGTTGAAGAATATATAATAGGTGAATTTAGCTTTGCACCTTCAAAACCATATTTGGGTTTTATCACTACTAGTAGCTCACGGGTTGAGGCTTTAACTATATACAATATTGAAACAAACACTTATGGTGAGTCATTTCCCGTCGATTTTTCACTTTATGAGTATGATTTCACATGGTCCCAAGATTCTAATGAGATTTTAAGAATTGTCCAAAATGACGAATACGGAGGATATGAACGCGCATACACTGAAAATGTCATGATATTTAATGTATTAACTGGTAAGACAAATTTCAATTTCGAATATGCACGTGGATTAGTTTATGAAAGTTCACCAACTTCTTATGCGTGGTTATCAGAAGCAGATAAAGTCGCGATTATAGATTGGACCGGAATCGGACTACCAAGGCTCGTATTGCAAAATATTGATAAAAATAGCAATATGATTTATACGATATCAGGTTATGCAATAATTTTATTTGGATTATTATCAACTATCTTACTTTTGGGACTTTACATAATTCGTAACCCTAAGACTTATGTTAATCTAAAGCTTGCATTATTTAATAAATCTGAATTTGAAATAGCGATAGATGAATATAGATCGCACGTAAAAATTGGATTTTCATTTTTAATTTTGTACTATATTTTTGCATCCTTTCTTAATTTTAGTACTAACGTGGTTGGAGAATATCCAGAGCAGGTTCCAATCACAACTTCAAATATTTTGTTCTATTCATTTTTATCTTATGTTGATATTTTGATTGTTGGGGTCATAAACTTGTATCATTCCAATGTAAATGATTTGCGGAATACTAGTTCAAAGAGAATAAATAACGCATCTTTTATTTTCATGATCTTTATGATAATTGCTAGATATTTACAGGGATATTCTTTTGGAATAATTAATAACCAAATAATAGGGGCTAGCATTTTGACCATCCCGTTTTTAACAATATCATTTGTTTATTGGGCTGTTAATATAGATAGAACAATAGACAAACAAACTGCAAATTCATTCCTGCTAATTTTTATATTCATTATTTACTGCTTAAGCTTATTTGTAAATGTTACGTAAAAACATTATCAAGATTGCTAAAGCAGCATTAAATGAAATTAATCTTTGATCTAACAATTTAAGTTACATACCTCACGACCTTCAGTAAAATGTGGGTTACAAAGAAAGAGTACAACGATTCTAAACCAATAG
>MDVR01000028.1 GCA_001940725.1 Candidatus Heimdallarchaeota archaeon LC_2
AACTAACAAAATGAACCATGGTGCCTTGCAAGCAATGGTAATTAGAGGAGATGATGGATTTACAATTTTAGGTACAGCAGGAGATCATATATTAATTGGTGCATCAAAAGAAATTCATTCAGTAGGAATTACACTTAATACAATTAGAGATTATGCAGCACCATTACAGCAAATTCTAAGCGGAAGAAGATAAATTATTGAAATAATTAATGTATTACTTAACATCAGGTTGTTTAGTTAGTTTCAAAGTTTTATCAACAATCGATTCACTATGGAGAAATACAAAAGGGATTGAATCTGACGAATCAATCTCCAATTCACGAGTTCCGAGTCCCACAATCCTCCCGTCAACCAATACTCGTGATCCATAAGCAATTTCTAGGGTTGAAGTAGGATCTAAGTCCTCATCAAGTCCTAACTGCTTACGTCTTTTTTGATAAATATTCAATGTGTTTTTATTAATGATTGTGTTTTTTAATTTAAATTGTATTTTTATCGGCTTTCTTGATAAAGTGAAATTTGCGGCAGAATGAATACCACCAGCGAAAATGAGTTCTACTGAATCTTCATCCAAATTAATTTGACCTTTGTAAGAAAGACCCCAACCGGTTGAACCAAGACTTGTTGTAATCATAGCCCCATCAGCCATTGTAGTAGTAATTGGATGATATCCTTCATCATTATGTTGGATAGATACTGTAAATTGTCCTAAATGTGGTGAACTCATTAAAAATATCTCATTAACAGCCACATATGTTTGTTCACAAATTGTGGATTTCAAAATTGTTCGATTGCGAATGTGAAATTTATTGTTGAGAAGATCTGTGAATCCGATTTTAAATCGTTCTTCTTCTAAATCCATTTGTTTAAGAAATCCGACTGATTGTGGCCTTACAACTGGGATAATTGGTTTGAGAGGTTTAACAGTTCCATATTTTTGAAAAAATATACCAACTAACCAAGCCACGGATCCATCGCCACCGATGGTTAAAATGAAGTCACACTTCTCTAATATTGTAAAATCCTCTAAAACATCAGTGAAATCATAGATTTTTGTGTTCGGAGATAATTCATTAATCAATTTTTCAATTAATTGATATTCATCACTATCACTCGAACTTATACAAAGACCCTTGATTTCAATTTGCATAATTAATCGTGTGTTACTGTAAAAATTGCATAATAAAATGATAACGAAATATCAATAAGTGTTTGATGAGTTAATAAATTTCTCATTGTTTATTTCTCAGATATTATGGTATGATCATTTTTGTATATACATTTTCTTATTTCATAAAAAATGATTACTTCACCTTCTGCAACCCTATATCTGATGTCGCCATCACTTTCCCTTTTCTGTTTTTATACAATAAAGGTTCAATTGAAATAGGTTCTGTTCAATTTGAACGGTGCTTCCTTCTGCTTCTCATCCTGCTGGGATCATCAAAGTCAGTTTTCCCATGATCTTTAACTACTGGCAGATCATTTTCAGTCCGTAAACTGAGTACCAGCATTCCTGAATTAACAGGGTAGGACACCCTTTTGGTTTTCGGTACGCTTCTCGCTTTTCCGGTCTTCTTCTTTTCAGAAGAAGCGACAGGTAGACACTTACCTAGTCCTCTTACACCTTATTTACAAAGGTAGTAAGTTGTAAGTCTACAATCTTTAGATTGCAACTCCTAACATTATATGATTTGATTATTTATAGTACTGAAGCTAAATTTCAATAATTTGCTCGATGTATTTACAAAAATGACCATGTACAATTAATAATTCTTACCTAAGCTCTTCAAATATACTTTCAACATCTATATCCTGAGCTTTAAATCCCAATGGTTCGTTTACTACAATATTGTCCCTCGCAACAGGATCTAAATCATGCAAAGAAGGAAATTGGTTTTGATAAAATATGCCAATAGGTATTTTATCCCCCCACTCTTGAGATTTCGCAAATGCATCACCGATATTTGTTTCATCGTGATCGATTTCATCTAATTTGTAAACACGTTCCTTAAACCAGTCAAATGTATTTAATTTGTTAAAGGTAACACAGGGACTTAGTACATCGATAAAGGCGAAACCTTTATGTTTCATTGCAATTTTAATTATTTTTCTCATATGTTTACTATCTCCTGCAAACACTCGAGCTACAAAAGTAGAACCTGCACCTAAAGCTAATGAAATTGGATTAATTGGGCGTACATCGACACCTTCGGGTGTAAGCATAGTTATATGACCTGTTTGAGATGTTGGTGATGCTTGTCCAAGCGTTAATCCATAAATCTGATTATTCATAACCATATATGTAAGATCAACATTTTTTCTAACAGTGTGAACAAAATGCCCAACGCCAATTCCATAACCATCACCATCTCCCCCAACAACAATAACTTTGAGTTTTGGATTAGCTAGCTTAACCCCAGTAGCCATTGGAAGCGCTCTGCCATGAAGAGAATGCACCCCATATGCCGTGGTCCAATGTGGAAAAGATGAAGAACAACCGATTCCACTTACCATAACGACTTCACTAGGTTTAAAATCAAATTCAGATAAAACCTTTGTAGTTGCTGATAAAAGACCATAATCCCCGCAACCAGGACACCAATTCGGTTTTACAGGTCCCTTGAAAGATTTAGAAATGTTCACTCTATTTGCTATGCTGACCATGAAATTCCCACCTAATTATTAAATAACAATAATTTAGTCCATTTTTAAAGAAATTAATAATGAACAATTCCTCATCAACATTCTAGAATATAAATGATCACATTTGGGTTTTTAAGCCGTTCTCGAATTCTTTCTAATACGATAACAATTACTACAGAGCATCTTAACAAATCATTTGAATACAATGAAAGAAAACCCACTCAAAACTATAGATTAGATATTTTTATGAGAAGGTGATAACTATTAAAAAGTGAGTAATCGATGAAGTGCAGTACTTTTGATAGACTTATTTATTCTTAATGAAGACAGATTTTGAGTCTAGAATACTAAATTCGAGGATTATTCATGAATATACCCACTCTTTTCCCTGAAATTGAAGAAATTAATAATATTGAATTACAAACAAAAGTGATCAAATCATTAGAAAAAGCCATAACACTTGGTGGATGGTCAGAGGAAGATCTCAAAATGGTGCCATTTACACTCTTAATTCCAGAATTGGTGCAAAGCGATAATGTGCCACTCATTACAATTGTTGATCATCTTCGTGCGGTAACCCAGCTTTGTATGCATACTTATGAGAAATATGAATCATTTGGTTTAGCTGATAATTTAAATAGAGATGAGCTAATTGCTGGTGGTCTACTCCATGATGTTGGAAAATTTGTAGAATACGAAAGAAATTCTGAATCTAAAATTGTTCAAACCGCAGCCGGTAAAATCATTCGACATCCAGCGCAAGGTTTAGAGTTAGTTTATGAGTTTGATTTACCCCTTTCGGTAAAACAATCTATTGTATTCCATAGTAAAGAAGGAGATAAAATTAATCGATTACCCGAAGTGGAAATTGTTCATAGATGTGATTTTCTATGTTTTGCTCCGATAAAGAAGTTTTATGAAAATTGAAGGGTGATATAATGAGTAAATACAATATAGCAATACTACCTGGTGATGGAATAGGAAAAGATGTGGTAGATGCCACAATTCGAGTTTTTGATGCCATTGGTTTCAGTGAAAAAGCTGATTTCAGTTGGGGAGATATTGGTTGGGAATTTTGGTGTAAAGAGGGTAATCCTCTTCCAGATAGAACCATTGAATTGTTGAAAAACACAGATTGTGCTTTATTTGGTGCCATAACTTCTAAACCAAAAGAAGAAGCAGATTTAGAATTAAGCTCAAATCTTAAGGAAAAAGGATTAGTGTATTTTAGTCCTATTGTAAAATTAAGACAAATGTTTGATTTATATATTAATCAACGCCCCTGTAAAGCATATCCAAATAATCCAATCAATTTTCAAGATAATATTGATCTTATCGTATTCAGAGAAAATACGGAAGGGTTGTATGTGGGTATAGAATGGCATCCTGTTCCTCAAGAAGTAATGTCCACATTTATTAAAAATCACCCAAAAGCTAAGCGATTTGAGAATGTTTCTTTGGATGATATCGCAATTTCTACACGTATATTTACACGTGATGGTGTTAGAAGAATATTAAAGAGTAGTATGGATTATGCTAAAGAATTTGGATATACAACTGTCACAGTTGTAGAGAAACCCAATGTTATCAGAGAAACTAGTGGATTAATGATTCGAGAAGCTCGTAAACTGATAAAAGAATATGAAGGTATTGAATTATGGGAAACTAATATTGATGCGATGACAATGTGGTTAGTAAAAAATCCAGAGAATTATGGGGTTATGGTCTCATCTAACATGTTTGGTGATATTATTTCTGATTTAGCTGCCCAATTGATTGGAGGTTTAGGTTTTGCTTCTTCAGGAAATCTTGGTAAAGATTTTGCAGTATTTGAACCAACTCATGGATCTGCACCCAAATATGTTGGCATGAACAAAGTAAATCCTATTGCATGTATTCTTGCTGGTAAAATGATGCTTGACTGGTTAGGTGAAAAAGAAATGGCCTCATTAGTGGATAAAGCTATTGCAGAAGTAATCAGTGAAGGTAAGGCACGAACCTATGATATGGGTGGAGATACTACCACCTCTGATATGGCAGATGCCATATGTAAGAAAATAGAAAAATTGAAACTTTAAATATAATTTAAAGTTAAAATAATGGTAAACGGTTTATATGACAGGATATACACTAATTGAGAAAATTATTAAGAATCATTCAGAAGCATCTGGTGATGAAATTTTCCCAGATAATATTGTCTGGGTGAATCTTGATCTTGTAACTGCTAGGGATTACGCAGGTCCGCAGGTAATTGATTTGTTCGAAAATAATTATCAAAATTCTAAGACATTTGATGCTGATAAAATTATATTTACTCCGGATTGTTATCCTTTTGGCAATGATCCAAAACATGCAATTGATCAAGAGAAGTTGAGAGTATTTACAAAAAAACATAATATTAAACTTACGGATCTTGGATCAGGTATAGGATCTCATTTGCTTTTTAAAAAAGGGTATAGCAAACCTGGAGATATAGTAATTGGAGCTGATAGCCATTATAATCTTTTAGGGGCTCTAGGAATACTAGGCTTGGGAGCAGGAGATGTTATGCTTGCTTTTGCTCTGAAAACAGGTAAATATTGGATAAAGATTCCTGAAACAGTGAAAGTGAATCTTAAAGGAGACTATAAATGGCCTACTACAGCCAAGGATTTAGCATTGTTCGTGTTGAAAGAATTACATGATTTCGGGATCACCGGTAAAGCAGTAGAATTTTATGGCGAAATATTTTCAAAATTAACGATTGATGAAAGAGTTACTCTATGTTCACTAATAACTGAGGCAACTGGATTAATTGGGATTGTTCCACCTGATGAAATAACTGAAAAATATTATAAAGAAAATCAAATATCCTATGATTCAATAAGAGCAGATGTAGATGCAAAATACTCATCTGAATTCACAATTGATATTCAAGATTTGGATCTATATATTGCATGTCCCCCACATCCGCATAATGTAAAACCCATAGATGAAGTGATTGGAACAGAAATTAATTCAGTCATAATTGGATCATGTACAAATGGTAGTACAAGTGATATTCACGAGGCTGTCAAAATATTGAAAAATAAGGAAGTCAATCCAAACGTCCGATTTGCAATAATTCCAGCAACTAGAAGTGATTTTATTGACATTAACAAAGATGGATCAATGATTAGTTTACTTGATTCTGGAGGTAATTTCTTTGGAACTGGATGTTCAACATGTGCTAAGGGGCAGTATGGTCTAACTGGTGGTACCACCACCATAACCTTGACTACTGGAAATCGAAACACACAAGGAAAAATCGGGCCTGGAGATGTGTATCTTGCAAGTCCTGTTGTCGCTGCAGCGACTGCATTGAATGGTAAAATATCAAGGCCAACAATTGATAGAGGAGTTTAAGATAATGAGTATTAAAAATCTAAAAGGTTTAGCTAAATGCGTAAGAGTTGATGATATTGATACAGATAATATTTTTCATGCTTCTCTTTTAACTATCCATGACCCTGAGAAGATTAAACCTCATATATTTGGTAATTTAAAAAATTATGAGGATTTTGGAAAAGAAGACAATGAAAATAAAATACTTATTGTTGGAAAAAATTTTGGTAAAGGATCAACTAGACAACAAGCTGTTACAGGATTTCTTGCACACAAAATACAAATTATAATTGGTGAATCGTTTGGTCCAATTTATTATAGTAATGCGGTGAATGCGGGACTATTATTGATAGAAATAAATGATTTTTCCAATTTTGAAGTGAAGAATGATGATCAATTAGAATTAGACATTCTAAATACAAAACTCAAGAACTTATCAACTAATGAAGTAATTGAATGCAAAATTATTCCAAAACCAGTTATAGATATAATTCAAGCAGGAGGTCTGCTTGAATTCGGTAAAAAAATATGAGTGGATAAAATATGTCTAAATTAACTTATTCTGAAAAAATGTTTTCTATAAAATCAGGAGATGATGTAAAAGCTGGGGACATAGTTTATGCAGAACCAGATATTATTCTTACTCATGACAATACAATTTCCATATCTAAAACATTTACAAAAATGGGTGGAGAGAGAATAAAATATCCAGATCGACTTGTAGTTGTGTTGGATCATGATGCACCTCCAACATCTATAGAAATAGCTAACGATCATCAATCAATTAGAAAATTTGTAAAAGAACAAAAAATTAAAAACTTTTATGACGTAGGAGAGGGGATATGTCATCAATTGATGTCTAATCACGTACTACCTGGAATGTTAATTGTTGGATCTGATTCTCATACTTGTACTTCTGGAGCGTTTTCAACATTTGCTGCTGGGATTGACAGGACGGAAACAGCTGGACTTTGGTTAACTGGCCAAACTTGGTTTAAAGTTCCTGAAACAATTAAAATTATCTTAAAAGGAAAATTATCAAAAGGAGTATCTGCAAAAGACCTCGCTTTATGGATTATGGGTAAGATAACATCTTCAGGTGCAATGTATCAAGCGATAGAATTTCATGGAATAGGCGTAAAATCACTAGGAATTTCAGAAAGAATGACGCTTGCAAATTTGGCTTCAGAAATGGGTGCTAAAACTGCAATCTTCCCACCAGATGACATATTGAAAGAATGGATTGAAGAAAAATATAGAGAGAAAGATTTCAAATTGGATAAATCTACAATGTTTTGGGCAGATAAAGAAGCCATTTATTCAAAAGAAATTGTTATAGAACTCAATAATTTGGTCCCAGTTGCTGCAATTCCACATCAAGTGGATAATATTCAACTAATATCAAAATTAGATAATATTGAAATACAAGAAGCGTTTTTAGGAACTTGCACTAATGGAAGATTTGATGATTTACAAATTGCTGCATCTATCTTAGATGGTCAAAAAATCAATAAAGATGTACAACTACTGATTGCTCCAGCTTCAAGAGAAATATATCTAGAAGCATTAGAAGCAGGGATCATAACGACTTTAGTTAGGTCAGGTGCAACAATTTTAACAAGTAGCTGTGGTCCATGTTTGGGTAAAGGACAAGGTATACCGGCCGATGGCTGTAACGTTATTTCTACAGCTAATCGCAATTTTCTAGGTAGAATGGGGAACAAAGAATCAAAGATATTTTTAGCATCCCCCGCAACCATTGCAGCATCGGCAATTGCAGGGAAAATAGTTGATCCTCGAGGTTATTTATCCAAAGTATTTACATCTTCTTCTGATCTTGAGTTAAAGTCAGAAATCAAACGTGAAACAATTACTCATATATCATCTGATGATAATAGATATCAAAATAATGTATGGAATTATAAAGACGTACACGATTTCAACACTGACCAAATGTTTGCTGGGGGGTTAACCTACGATATCAAATCAACGGATTCTGCAAAGATAGTTATTCATTTGTTCAAGGGATTGGATGAATCCTTTGCTTCTCGAGTTAAAAAAGGAGATATTATAATAGCAGGTGATAACTTTGGATGCGGATCGTCAAGAGAGCACCCTGCGGTAGGTTTAGCACATGCGGGAGTTCGAGCAGTGATTGTAAATTCCGTAGGAAGAATATTCTTCAGATCCGCAATAAATCAAGGACTACCAATTATTGTGCACTCTAAATTTGTTAGAGACTATGACCCAAATCAGCCGGTTGATGTTGATTTAGCATTGGGAAAAATAACAAATGGAAATCAGATTTATGAATTTCCAAAACTGCCAATTGAACTATTAAAAATATTTGAAGTTGGTGGATTAATAAAATATTATCAGAAACTATATTCTAAGTAAAGGCGGTTAAAATGAGATTATATGAATTTGAAGCCAAACAAATTTTTAAGAGTTTTGGAATATCAATACCCAAACAAATAGCGACTATTCAATCAATAGATGAAATTGACACCCTCAATTGCAAATTCCCGGTAATGATTAAAGCCATGGTTTTAATCGGTGGGCGTGGGAAATCTGGGGGGATCAAAAAAGCGAACAATATAGAAGATTTAAAAGAAAAAACTAGTGCTATTTTTAATTTACAAATTGAGGGCTACCCAGTAAAAAAAATATTGATTGAAGAGGCTGTAGAAGTATTAAACGAAATTTACTTATCTGTAACCACAGATCCCGCAACTTTTGATGTAGTAATTGTGACTTCAGCGTCCGGGGGAGTAGATATTGAAAGCGTTGCAAATACCAATCCTGAAGCAATATTTACTAGAAAAATTACTAATAATTCTAGAGAATTATCTCAGGAGGTGAAATATGAGGCCGTTAAATTCCTTATTTCCCAAAATATACAGTTAACCGAGGTTGAAACCGAATTACAAGATGTTATCGGGTCTATCTTTCATGCTTTCCAAGAAATGGAAGCCAAAATTTGTGAGATTAATCCCTTAATTATGACAATATCAGATGGCAAGGGAGTTTTACTAGGTGCAGACGCAAAGATAGTTCTAGATGACAATAGCCTCTATAGACAAGCACCATTATTGAAATCAATAGGTATTGATCCGAAATCAAAACGACATGATGTATCGGAACAAACTATTTTTGAAGCACGAGGCTTCAAAGCTGGATTCCAATATCTTGATCTTCTAGGCAATCCAGAAAATTTTGTTAAAAATCACAATAAATTATATATTGGTTTGGTACCCGGCGGAGCAGGATATGGTATATTTTCAATAGATGAGGTTGTCAATATTGGTAAACGATTTTTCGAGAATAAAGTTATTCCGATTAATTTTATGGATTCTGGAGGGGGGCCTGCATTAGGTACTGTTGCTGAAATGTTTCATCTATTAATGGATCATCCAGCAACGGATTTAATAATTACAAGTCGTTTTGGAGGGATTTCAAGTTGTGATATTTTTATTCAAGGATTGGTTATGGCATTAAGAGATCGATATTTATCTGGAAAGAAAATGATCCCTGTTTTTGGTAGAATGGTTGGAACTGATCTTGCAGCTGCTGTGGCTTTTCTAGAAAAAGCAAAAAGAGATACTCCAAAACCATTGAAAGATATGAATATAATTGTTGGAAATCAGAAGATTATGGCTGATGTGATAAGAGATGCAATAGAATATGGTTTCAAAGTGAAAGAAAATGGAGCTAACTAAAATGAATTCAATTACTACCAAATTACCAATAGATGAAGGACTTCTATTCTACCTCATTAAACAAGTCAGACCTGAATTAGCAAAACATATTACAAAAACAAAAAAGATAGATACAATGATTGTTGGTTTGGGGAATCAAGGAACTAGACATGCAGGATTAATGATAGATTATGGTACAGAAATTACTTGCGGTGTGGCTCCAGGAAGAGGAGGGACTTTAGTACATGAAAAAATTCCTGTATACAATAATTCACAGGATGCAATCAAAAATCATCCAGACATTGCAGTAGCAAGTATATGGCGACATTATTCAAGTGCAAAAGACGCTGTATTGGAAGTTATTAAAACGGGAATACCTATTATTGTCCTTATTTCTGAATTTATACCTCTACGAGATGTAAGGGATATTCTTGTTGAAACGCGTAAACATAATACATTATTATTCGGAGGAAATACTCCGGGTATTATCTTTCCACCAGAAAATATCAAAGTAGGAATGTTGCCAGACATATTCCAACCCGAGAATATTAATGGTAAAATTGGTTCTAAAGGGGTTACAGTTATATCCAGAAGTGGTGCAATTCTATATCATTTATCAGATGCTTTAGCGAGTGCTGGAATATCACAAAATGCAGTGCTAGGAATTGGGGGTGATGGTGCTATTGGATCACGATTTATAGATCTTGTATCTCTAGTTATGGGATTTGATGGTACTGAACTTGTAGTTATTGCGGGAGAAATAGGAGGAATGCAGGAAGAACTTCTTGCCCAAGATATTAAAACAAATCCTGACAAATACTCAAAACCCTTAGTGGCCTTGATCTCAGGTTCACAAGCACCTGAAGGGAAAACAATGGGTCATGCAGGAGCTGTTGTGGCACCAGGTCAATCTTATGGTACACATTTGTCAAAGAAAACTGCATTGGAAAATGCAGGAGTCATAGTTGTCAACCATCAACATGATTTGATTAATGAAGTTAAACAAAAATTGAAAAGAAGCTATTTCGATATTGATGATTACTTTACAAGAATGAAAGAAAAATGGGCAGCAAAACCACCTTCTGCCACATGGGGTACATTGATAACCAATGTTCTACCGAATAATTTGCTCGTTAGAGGGTACCCTTTACAAGAAATAATCGCGAACTACGGTTTTCTTGAATCAACACATCTAATTTCTGAAGGGAAGTTGCCAAGCTCAGAAATACTAACAGAACTAGAAAATATTGCAATATCTGCAACACTGGAGGAAGGAATCGATTATGTTCCGAAAAGCTTAGACCTTTCAAAAAATTTAGGAACATTTTTGTTAACTGATGCAAAATTAAGTGATTATTCGAGATTAAAGAAACCACAAATTCATCAAATTGTATATACACTTGGTCGTGTAGCTCGATATTTTGCCATATTATTTGATAATCAGATAGTATTAGCAGATTTACCTAAGAATATTTCTTTTTCTCAAATTATGTATAGTGCCCTTACTGGGGAAAATAATCCAAAACAAGAAAAAATTAGATTGTTAGAAGCCATGATTACAGCATGTATCGATCATGGTGTTACCCCACCCTCTGCTCAAGCAACTCTAATTTTATCATCCGTTCGACCAATGTTTGAAGTTGCTCTTGCAACTGGAACCATGGCAATTACTGATGTGCATGGAGGAGCTGGGCAAAAAGCAGCTGAATTTTTTCAATCAGTAATTGAAAAAGCAGAACTAAATAAAATTGACTATGAAGAAGCTTGTTTTCAGCGGATGAGAGATGTAATTAAAACAGGTGAACGGGTTGAAGGTTTGGGACATCGTATTCATACTCAAGATCCACGTAGAGATGTTTTATGGGATCTAGCCAAAGATGCAGGTTATGCAAAAGAATGTGTCGCCGTTTCAAAAATAGTTAGTGAATCATTCTATCGGGTGAGAGGGATGAATTTACCGATTAATGTGGATGGTGTGATTGGAGCAATTGTGGCAGATATGAATATTGATACCAAACTAGCAAAGGGAATATTTATTTACGGTCGGATTGCTGGATTGGCAGCGCATTATTTTGAAGAAATTCATACCCAAACTCAAATGCGTAGAATTAATTTTGAACAGGTGATTTACAAGGGTAGTTCTATTCGTAAATTTTCTTAGATCTATTTTCCAACTGACAAATTATTATCTGTTTGTAGGGGCCATGTAGCTATTTTTTGCGCCTCTATGACAGGTTCTTTAATTTTAACAACTTTATACAATTCTTTAATAATTGTATCAGGAGTGGGTGTTTCCCCATGTAGAGGATTTATTCTAGTTTTGGGTTTCCAATCAAGATGATGATGGATTAAGCTCTCAAATTGACTAGTATAATTTACTTCAAACATAATTCCAAACTTAATTTTTTGAAATAATGGTCTTGCTGCTTCAAAAGGAAATGGGAATATATCAACAAATGATAGCATGTTCCAACTGTTTCCTGTTGTTTCATTTAGTGTATCAATCGTTTCTTTTATTGCACCTTGAGTTGATCCCCAAGCAATTATAGTAAACTCAGCATTGGCCTCCCCATAGAAATCTGGTACAGTGAGTTCATTTCTGAGAGTCTCTAATTTTTTGAAACGTTTTTCAAACATTTTTTCCCTAAGATCGCCAGATAATGACAACCCACACTGATTTCCAGACAATGAATGAGAGGATTCATCATGTTCGGCACCTACAAGAATATGTTCTGCATTTTTAGTACCGGGAAAGGCTCGAGGAGAGACACCGTTTTTAGTAAATTGATATCGTTTGTAAATAGGGTATTCTTCAGTTGGACCGGACCATATTAAACCTCTATCAATATTTGAGTCAAGATCAAATGGTTCTATATTTGTTGTACTTTCAGATAATGCGAAGTCAGATAAAATAATAACAGGCATTTGATATCTGTCAGCAATATTAAATGCTTTTACAGTAATATCAAAAGCTTCTCTGATATTTCTTGGTGCAAAAATCGCTCTTGGAGATTCTCCATGAGACATGTGGATACTCGAGTTTAAATCAGCTTGTTCCATTTTTGTAGGAACTCCAGTAGAAGGTCCAGCACGCATCGAATTGACAATAACAATAGGGGTTTCAGTCATAGATGCATAGCCAAATGCTTCTGACATTAAGGAAATTCCTGGACCTGAACTTGCCGTCATTGCCCTTGCCCCTGTAAAAGAGGCACCAATTATAAGACAAATTGCTGCTAGTTCATCTTCTGATTGTTTTACGATAATTCCATATTTCTTTGCCCTTTTTATTAAATATGTCAGAATAGACGAAGCGGGGGTTATTGGATATTGAGCTAAGAATTTTAAACCACTCGAAACTGCGCCCAATGCGATCATTTCATTCCCTGAAATCAGAAATCGGTGTTTTGGCTTAAGCGTTGGTGCTTCAATCTTTGCATATACATCATAATTCTCATTGTAATAATAAAATCCAACATCTAGGGCTTTTTTAGTATAATCCAAAATAGCTTTTTTTGAACTGAATCTCTTTTGCAACGTTTCGCAAAGAGGTTCTCTAGATAAATTCAATAATGCAATTATTGCCCCTATGGCAATTGTATTCGCCAATACTCCGGTTTTAACCTCGATCTCCCTTGCAAATGATGTTAGGGGGACTGAAATCAAGTTGATATTTCTTCGTACTATCTCGTCCGTAAAATTATCAATTTTTACTTTATCGGAATTTATAAGGAGATATCCA
This sequence comes from Candidatus Heimdallarchaeota archaeon LC_2, assembly GCA_001940725.1. Next base: position 13,450 of record MDVR01000028.1, read on the forward strand.
TTATCGAATATATCAGATATATGAATTTCAACAGATTGAGTGTTCAAGGCTACAACAAGATTGAGTTTTCTTTGAAAACTACTAATTTCTTTGGAAGAAAATTCGACATGCTGCCAAACATGGCCTCCTCTTATTGTACTTTGAGTGCCAGGATGTCCTATTACATAATATCCCAAACGATTTAGATATTTTTGTATTAGTAATCCAGTTGACTGTAAACCATCTCCAGCAGCACCAGCAATCCGTAAACCAAATCTTTGAAAAATTGGACGGAACTTGGTTTTGTTGACACCATTACCACTCATATAATCTACATGGTCTTATTAAATTCCCTTATAAAATAATGTTATGATAGGAAATTCCAATCGCCTGTGTCAATTACTATTATAATTATAGCCACATGTACAATTAATATTATAATTATTATGAATTTGTATCAGTATTTTAATTTAGTTCGTATGCATATTACAATGATGATAGAAGTCAAATGATTGACGGACTCAAAGGTGCGATATTAGTAATAAAGGTGAAAATAATTTATTTAACTGATATTTGAAAGACTATTTATTCTAAGTAGCTACCTCAAGATTGTTGCTACTAAATTGATAATCAACTAATCTTACACTGTATGAATGGTTAACGTAAACGTATTCCACTAATCCTTTTTTAGTAAGTTTATTGATTAATCGTCGAATAATTTTCTTATCGACTTTATACGGAATTCCTGAGATTATTACTCCTCTTAGGATCTCATCCAGAGTTAATACGGAATTACTTTTAATTAGTATTTCGAGAATTAAATCCTTTAATTTGAGATTACTATGAGTAGTAAGTGGGTGGGTGTGTTGAGTCATAATTATCTCTACTTAATAATAGTCAAACACAGATATAAATGTTCTCAACTATTTTTCCGACTATTACGATTTTACCCTAGAATTATTTTAATATCTAGGAAATTACTCGCGAAATACGCGTGTTATTATTTAAACCAAATAGAAAATTTCGCGATTTATCATTTGATATCAATTTTTCATATTAATAATATTTCATAATATTTCATAATATCAATCTAATGTTGTCATTGATTATTATTATAAAGGTTTTCTCAAAAAAATGAGAGAAACTATAAATAACACAGAATACTACTTAATTATAAGAAATAACAATTTTTCAAAGAGGAATAATGAGTGGAAGTCCCTGAAGTAAAACGAATAATATCCTTTCAACCTATTTTTATGAAATTTATTAGCGATCCAAAGGTTACTGAACTCATTAAGGATAAACATCACTACCCCATATTGAAAATATTGAAACAACAACCCATGACTGTAAAAGAACTTGAGGAAGCTTATGAGGAACATTCTGGGAAGAAGAAGAGTAATAAAACAATTTATCGTTATCTAAAAAGCTTGGAAATTGCAGGTTTAGTAAGAGCAGCAGGTAATTTAGTAACAACTGGAAAAACTGCAACTGAAACAATATTTGCTCGTACTGCCATGGCTTTTTATTCAATTGATGAACATGATGACTTTTGGTCAACAGAATCAGCATTGAAAATTGCAACTAATGTATGTATTCTGATTAAACCATTATTTGGGAATAAAGAATGTGATAAAATAAAATTGCTTGCAGTATTAAAACATCATTCTAACAATATGACAGATCAATTACAGACTTTAGTTGCAGAAGTTGAAGAAGAAATCACTGAATCTATTAGGGATTGTAATCTTGATGAGATAAATTATGTTTTGAAATTATCATCATATTTCGCTTCAGTCAAAAATGATACTGATTTGATTAACAGAATAGAAGCTTGCTTTTTATAGATTTGAAGATATCAAGAAATAAATTTATTACATGATTCTCTTTTAACCCACTCTCTAGGGTTTTTAATTAAATAAAAACAATAAAACAAATAGTGAATCTTGAATATTTTTTTACTGATAATGATGAACCAAAACCAAAATTGTCAGTAACTCAACCTGTTCCTGAATCCTATTTGATCAGATACGGTTTTGGAATTGATGAGATATTAGAGAATTACAAGATGTTGTCTCTCTTACCGTGGCTGGTCCAACAAACAGAGGTCGCTGGGAAATTATATATGCCAAAGAGGGAAATGCTTGGATTTGCTGATAAGAAGAGTGATAATTTAATTTCAAATCGTTCATTCTATGGAATTACATATCCAGACTTCTTTAGCCGAATTAGATCTAACGTACAATCGTTAATTATGGATAACATCTCAGAAATTGAACAGACTCCAATTATGAATTATACATGGGGAAATCGGTACAGAGATGGTAATGATAAGGTTGGTAAACATAAGGACAATGAAAAGTGGCATAGTAAAATTGATCCCATAATTTCAGTATCTTTTGGCGATTATCGTCATTTCGATATCTATGATGATTACAAAAGGATAGAACGTGTGGATCTTGGTTTTGGTGATATATTTCTAATGATGCCAGGATTTCAACAATTGTATTATCATGCCGTACCAACACAGAAAAGCATAACTGATTCTAGAATTAATTTGACTTTTAGAACAATTGATGGAGAAAGGGGATTTCTATAAAATCTAGTGATAACTATTGTTTTGATTAAAAATGGAGCAACCTTATTCAGATTTATTGGGATCATTCTAATTTTACACTGATTAGGATTAAGTTTAAATAATTAAAAAAGAAACAATTGAGATATGATTAGCTCTGGGAGGGTATTTCTATTTATTAATGTTTTATTAATAATAATTTTCATAATGGCACCCTATATGGCAAATTACAATGCTAACTCTGAGTATGAATCATCTAGTTTTGCAATAAAATTTAAACATGTTTCAACTAATAATTGGTTGCCTAATGGTGATGGGACAACTGAGGCAACATTATCTAATCATGGGTTTTCAGTTATGAGTTTTAAATCTGGAAATTATCTATTAAACAAAATTCATTATTATAAAGATCTTAACCTGTTTGAAAGGTTTAACACAATTGATTTTAGAGATGTGAAGAATTGGGTAAAAATTGGTTCAGAAAGTCTATGTGCAACTGATTCTGGTGTAAATGAATATTCGTGGACTATAAAGATTAATAATGTTGAGAACAGATTTAACTATCCATACACAGGTTGTGATCCAATATTTGAACATAATGCGACTTATACTTTTGTTTCTGTTTTTCGATTTTTCCAGAATGATTTAAAAAATGGTGAAAGTATAAAGAACACAATAATAGATCCATACTACACTTCAGGTATAATTATAGTCACAATTTTCACATCAGTATATATGATAATGTTATTTAGAAAAACACCTAATAAAGATAATACTTAATGAATGATCCTTCTTATAAAAATCAAGAGGAAAAATGGGATAAATAGTACATAAATTTAGTAATTCAACGATTGAATTTTGATAATATCGTTTTGTGTACTTACAAACCTTATATCGAATAAATTTTATAAACAAATCACCTGAAAATAATCTATGAAGACACCAGAATATTACAAACAAATGTTTTTTGTGGGTTCACTGTGGATTATGGAAGCTGCAATTCTATTCATAATGGCCCCTTTATTTATTCCTTCGATGTTCGATTTGTTTGGAACTGAAGAACCAACGAACTATGTATGGTTTTACTTATTTTTTGCAATGGTTTTCACCTTGGGATTAGGATATTACTGGGTTTCATCTGATGTTAATCAAAATCATGCTCTGGTTAAAACAGGTTTAATTGCAAAAATCCTATTTTTCCTTATTATGTTAGGTTATACAATATCAGGTGATTTCAACTGGCTTGTTATGAGTCCGGCATCAATTGATCTTATTTTTGAAATATTATTTATTGAATTTCTGAAAAATTACAAGATTAGTTAATCTCGAGAGTATTCTATTCATAATTAAAAAAGGCTAAAAATGTTAAAAACGAGCCCAGGGGGATTCGAACCCCCGACCTCTAACTTAGAAGGCTAGCGCTCTATCCAACTGAGCTACGGGCTCTCATTTACTTTTGTCGAATGAGAATCGGAATTCTCATGTTCGTCAATATCTAGATTGAATTTGATGTTTTTTAAGAAGTAGTTTGTGCACTGAATTGAATTTTATTTTTGTCTGAAACTATAATTTGTTCTATAATAGAAAACTGCAATTACCCCACCTAGAAATAATATAATACCCACAATTGCAATATTGTTAAACAAATTATTGGTACTAGAAACAATGACTGTTATTAGTAGCGTACTGTTAAAACCAAAATTTAAGTATTCATCTCCAATATTGAAACTCACATTATGAATACCGTTAATTTCAGGACTGAAAGTAAATTCATAAAATCCTAATTCTGAATTCACCAATTCAAAATTGTTGTAAAGTGACCCATTCGATTTTATTTTAATAACTGGATCAACATTAATTGAAAGAGAGCTACTTGAAACAAAAAGGTCAACAGTCATCTTATTATTTTCAAATTGATAATTTGTATATTCTAATCTTGGATCTGCCATAAACCAATTTATTACGTTTTCCATAAATCTAAAATCATTAGAATTTTTATCATTAATTGCACTTTCAGATGAAAACCAAGATGAAGTCGAGCTAACAATGACTCTTCCTGAATCAGGATGGGACCATTTTGCAATGACATTATTTTCCGCAAGGGAGATTGCATCACCAGAAATGATAATTGGTGTTGAATCGAATGTGGTTATTTCTTCAATTCCCCAGCCTAATTGGGTTTGATTTGTTATTTTAACACGATCCGACCCTGATTCACTCGTAAAATATTTGTATAAATCAGGATTATCTGCTGATGCCATCATGTCATAAGAAGAAATTACTGAGTTCAGCATTTCGATATTTGTTCCCACAAGTGAATTATCACCAGGTAAAGCTAGGGAATCATTAAATTGCCCAAAATAATGAATAAACAGATTCCCACCATTTCCTACATAATTCTGCAAAGCTTGTATCTCATCTGAAGTTATATTCGTTGCTCCAATCTCATCAATGGCAAATACATCAGGTAACCAAATTAATTCATATTGTGATAATAGGTTGGAAGTAAATGAAGAATCGATTAAATCAACCCATCCTCCCTTTTGATTTATCAATTCGATGAAAGTTCCAGTCTGTTGACCTGCTCTATAGACAGTGTAGCCATTATCAGCAAAGGTATGTCTCAGATCAAAAAGTACTTTAAAATTGGGTGGAGAAGATATAATGAATGAAATTGGTATTTTTATTGTTTCAAAATAATCTTGAATGGTGATGTTGGTTGCATAGGTAGCCATTCCTAAATCCGTTGTATCTATCTCCAACCAAATAACTTGGGAATTTAATGATTGATTAATTGGTGAGATTTGTATAAATTCCTTAAAGAAATCCGGCAAAGATATTGTTACATTACTTGCGTTTGAGGTGATCAAAGTAAACGGAATTTCAGTGTAAATATTTTGTCTTAGATTTGTAAAATGCTCAAAAAAACCAGTTGTGGGTGTAGCTAAACTTAATATTGGAATTTGTTGGTTATCAATTACCCGATATTTAATTAAATCAAATGCTTTTGATATGTTTACTAATCCCTGTCCCACTCTCAATTCATTATTATCATTAGTGTTATTAGAAGTCTTCATCAGAGCGGCTTTTAGTAAACCCACATTGTATGGAATCGTTTTATTTGAAAGTGCTGAAATTAGTGTCGCCACTGCACCTGAGACTAATGGTGCTGAAAATGACGTTCCTGAAAAATGTGAATAACCCCCAACTTTGTTTGTGGTTAAAATGTTATTTCCTGGTGCGGTTACATCTGGCTTTGTGAAACCGCCGCTAGCTGGACCTTCCGATGAATATCCCGCTAGTTGATTGAATTCGTTTACAGCAGCAACAGATAATCCATAAATTGTATTAGCTGGTGAACCCAAGACATTTAATTTACCGGACCCTTCATTACCAGCAGCCCCAATGACAATAATATTCAATTGCTCTAGTCTGCGGGTTAGGGGAAGCCATATATCTTCACCACCACCCGACCAGCTTGTATTAATTATTTTTATTTCTGTAAAATTAGCTAACCAATCGAATGCTCCTAGGAAATCACCCACTAAGAAACCTTCCTTACTTTGGCCCATGTTTGCCGCAGCAACTTTCGCACCATATGCAGAACCTCTACCTGTAAGACCATCGGTACTTTCTCCTGTTGATACAATTGCTCCTGCAACACCGGTTCCATGTGAATAACTGATATCAGCTCCTGAAATTGTAAAATTTTTACTTGCAAATTCCCTTGATTGTAAATCAGGATGGCTGAAGTCAACACCATTATCAATGACACCAATAACTACCCCTTCACCAAAGTATCCTTCATCCCATAGCTTATTGACTCCCATTATAGTAAAATCATCAATTGCGTTAATTTGAAAATTTGAAAATCTTTCTGTATTAAAATTCTGAGGAAATTGAGCTTTAATATAACTTTTATACGGATATATACTTGGGAAATATTCTTTGAGATTAGTTTCTTCAACTTGATTTACGCGAATTTTTATCGCATTCAAAGTGTCATAGCTCCTTGAATATGGCAATTTATGTAGTAATTGAAACAATTCATCATCTTCAGCAAAAATAACTACATCCCTTTCAGTAACATATGGATTATAATTATCCTCATTAATCTGATTTAATAATTTTGGAATCTCATTTTTGGAGATCTGTAAATTATTCGAATTAAACTCGATATTCGAGCTATTAACCATGAATATTGAAAGATTAAATTGAACGCATAGAATTACAATTAATAGTAGTGTGAGGGGCTTTTTCAATAATACATTTTTCTCTTAGGAGTTAAAAAATATAAGCAATTATGAAGGTCAATAATCACATCTTATCTACTATTTTGCATTAGACCTTAGGCTAAATTCATTTAAACAACAACTCCATATCCGTTATAGATGTCAAATGACCTAAATAAAGATGTAAGAAAATTCATTTATGATCATTTATATTCATTTGCGATACCCCCAACACCGGAGAAGATCATGATCAAATTCAAAAAAGATAGAGAAGAGATTATCACAGTTCTTGTATCCCTACATGATGATCATTTAATCGTTTTTGACCAGAAAATCAAAAAAATTATGATAGCTCATCCATTTTCGGGTATTCCTACTTCATTTGTTGTTAAATCCTCAAAAGATATGAAATATTATGCAACCTGTGCTTGGGACTCAATTGCTTTACATTTCACATTGGAAGATGATGTTGAAGTGGAGGCATATTGCCATTATTGTAATGATGAGATAAGATTAATATTATCAAATAATCAAATTGTATTAAAAATCCCTGAAGAAACAATTATTCATTTCCAAGAACCTGCTGGCAAATGGTGGGATGACATCATGAATACCTGTTTTAATACAATGAATTATTTTTGTTCGAAAGAACATTTAGAAAAATGGATCCAAAAAAACCCATCAAAAGCAGGTGAATTAGTACCTGACGACAAAATACTTGTTCTTAGTCAATTTTTGTACAAGAATAAAATGAATCTGGATTACGTAAGACCGTCTGTTGAACAGACTAAAGAAAAATTCAACCATATTGGTTTGACTGGTGAATTCTGGAAAATTTGATGTTTCAATTAATCTGTTGAGGTTTCTTTGGTAATCAAATTACGGATTTTATTGAATATTAGATTCTTATCTTCCAAAGATTTTTTCTCAATCCCTTCTGAAGACATTTCAACTACTTCTGTCAACAATTTCTCCAGGTTTTCTATTACTTCGAGATTGTGCTCAATAATTAAGTAACGTTTTGATAAATCCGGATCTTCTACAAAGTGATCTTGAAGTAATTTTTCTCGAGCTTCAATGTGTGGTGTTAATTCATCTTTTTTGGGTTCTGGTAATTTGTTTAACATTACCTACTGTATACCACTGGATCTATAAAAAGAATTTGAAGTCTTTATGATTATGAATAAGAAGGTTGAAAGTTGAATAAATGGTGGCAAGGACGGGATTCGAACCCGCGAGTGCAGAACACACTGGTTGTCTCTAAAGAATCGAGAACTTCGGTTCTATTCAAGACCAGCCCCTTGGGCCAGGCTTGGGTACCTTGCCATTCAAAAAGATGTCTCATACTGAGATATCTAATTTTCTATTCTTTTTTCAGTTTATAATTTTGTTTTTAGGAACCCAATATTGAAACAAGTAATTAATGGATTTTTGTTGGTGTAATTTTAATCGCTGCAGTCCATTTTTGCTTATATTCTGTATAATTTGGATCATGACTATATCTTACATCGGGTAAATCCATTATTGATTCATATTCTGGTGTCCCTCTATAAACAATTTCAGCTTCTCCACTCACAGCTCCGTTTGTAAAAGCCAACATACAGGATGGGTTCTCCTCTGCAAGTTTGATTTTGTTTCTTGATTTTCTTGAAAAGATGTATAACTTACCATCCGAATAATGGGTCCATACTGGTGTATTGTGTGGTTTTCCTTCACTATTGACAAATGCAATTGAGGTGGTTAGTTGATCTTCCACTAATGATTTCAATTTATAAAGATCCATATTTTTCATTTTATCAGATAAGATTTAATATTATAGGTTGATATCAATTATTTACTTAGAGAAATTCTAATGGGTCTAAAATCAGCTATTTTTTGTATTCCTAACTTCACGGATGGATCTGATTCTAATAGTTCTCTTGCTTCTGACTCAGTTTCTGTTTCAAAAATAACTAGTCCAAATGGATCTGTTTCAATCAATGTAGGACCTGCAAGATATAATTTACCTTGTTCAAATAATTTTTTTAGGTAAAGGAAATGATCTGACATAATTTGATTATCTTCATCCTTTGGATTCGTTATGAAATCTTTTCTTGTGGGTTGTATAATAGCATAGTAATGATTTTTTTCCATAATAATAATTAAATTAAGATTATAAATAAAATATGGGTTACCTATCAGTCACCATCAAGTTATATATATTTGAGAGCGTTCTGAGATAAAATTAAATTAATTCTCCAATAAAATAAGTGGATTTTGCTTCAACAATCCGTGCATTGACAAATTCACCGAGTTTTAAATCATTTTCTTTCAGAATAATTGGTTTGTAGGCTAAATTTCTCCCTTGAATTCCACCTTTGGATCCTTCTTCACTGAGATAAACTTCACCTTCCCAACCAACCCATTGTTGATTATCCTCCATCTGTATATCTTTACATAATTTTGATAAGAGGGTTGAACGACGTTTTCTCTCCTGTTTGGAAACTTGTTCATAATCTACAGCAGGTGTTCCCCTTCTTTCCCAATAACGTGAGATATTAGTAATAGAAGGCTTGGTCTTTTCAATTGTTCTGACAGTTTCTTCAAATTCTTTTTCTGTCTCGGTTGGATATCCGCAAATAACATCTGTTGATATTGTAATTTCAGGAATTTCCTTCCTAAATCGTTCAACTATTAATTCATATTCCTCTACAGTATATCCCCTCTTCATGTGATCAAGGATTCTATTACTACCCGCCTGAACTGGTAAATGTAAGAACTTGTATACTTTTTCTGATTTATAAGCCTCTACAACTTGATCGAGTACTTTAATCATATTATTTGGATTGCCCATTCCTATACGGACCCAAAATTTGCGATTAATGGAATTGATATCGTTGATTAATAATGAGAGATCTTCGTTAAAATCAAAACCCCAACAAGCAGTATCTTGGGATGTAAGCCATATTTCAGATGTTATTTCTTTTCGTATTGAACTAATGATACTCTCTCTTGAATAGGATCTCAAATGACCACGAGCTTTTTTGGTAGCACAAAATGTACAAGAATTCAAACAACCCTCATTGATTTGAATTATGTTAAGATTAGGATTCCACCTTGTAGAATCTAATAGTGGTTTATCAAACCAATCTGTTTTATTATTTTTTTTACCTAAGCTTATGTTATTCATTACAGGCAGCAATAACCTATCGTCTGATTTGATTTCCAAGGCTGAAAGAATTTGAGCGGCTGCATTCACTCCTAGGGTGATGAAATCCGGATATCGTTTTTCAATTAACTCAGGTTCTGCCTGGGAAATACATCCTGCAACCACAACTTTTTGATTTGTTTCTTTTAACCGATCAAGGAAATAAAAAATCTTATCTTCTGTTGGTGTTTTTACAGTACAAGTGTTAACAACAACTAAATCGGCATCTTTGGTATTACCATTAGATAGAAGTGAATATCCACCAATAAGTAATTGTTGTTCTATTAGTTGAGAATCCTTTTGATTATGACTACATCCCCAAGTAAGAACAACTGCAAGTTTAGAAGTCATATAGATGATGTATAAATTTGTAGCTTTATAACATAATGATAGGTAGATTGGTTTTGTAATTACAATTTAAAAAATGATTTCATAGAATTTATTATTGTTCACCAAAATATCTTCTCGCTACTAAGAATTAATCAATACCTACAATAGATTGATGAAAAAATTTAATAGATATTTATTACAGAAATCTAGTTTATCAAATTTTAGAGAAAACTAAATTAGAATTAATATAGATTGAAAAGTGGTATTCCAACAAAATTGGTTAGTTTAAGATTTATATACAAAATTAGACAGAATCAAAGTTTTGTGCTCAAATTTAAGTCATTAACGGTTATTGACAATATTTTTAAGGGATTTTCGAATCAACGACTTAATGAGTGACGAAAGTACCTCAACTAAACCTAAAACGACGAAAAAAGCTAAACCAAAAGCCAAAGCTAAGAGTAGCAATGTTGATACGGTGTTTGATTTAGCAATACAAGGAATGTTAGTAGTCCAAATAGGACTCGCAATTACTGCATTAATATTTGAAATCGATTTCGCAAGGGATAACGACATCGCTGGAACATTCCTACTTGCAACATTTTTAACCTATATAGCAATACTGGCCATTGTATATAGCTTATCACTACAAATTGGCAATGAT
>MDVR01000029.1 GCA_001940725.1 Candidatus Heimdallarchaeota archaeon LC_2
TCACATCCCCTTGATCATGGATGATCACACCATCGAACCTATCGGTACTACCTGGATTATGTATCAACCTAAAAATAAATTCTTCAGTTAGATCATTGGTTATACCACCACTAAAAACAAGTAATCGTATCAATCTATTGAACGCTTCCACTAAACCTTCACTATCAAAATTTAAGTTCCAATTCACAACCATACCCATAGTATCGTAGTAAGTAAAAGTCTTACCAGCCTCAATTCTCAATGCGGTCTGGACTTCGAATGGCATTAATCTCCACAAGGCAAGCGAATTTGAAATTGAAGTTTCGCCAACCTTAAGCATACCTGGTAAAGCCGAAATTTCAGTATCAGCATAAATTGCTCCCCTAAAGTTCTCCATTTCACTCGGATTTAATGAGAAGTAATCGGATAACAATCGGTCCATCGCCCCTCTCTTCTGGCCCTCTATTTGGGTAGTATCCAGTATTCCGGAATCGGGTATTTTTTCGTACAGGGTATTTGCCTGCTGCCATATGTCAATAGTATGAGCCTCGAATAAATTATACATTTGGTCTTCTGTCAAGGAACTCATCTGGTCCATTCTTAATCCGATATAACCGTGGTATTCTTGACCTGCGAAAGTACTAACTCCTGGTTCCTCAAACATTCTACCATCCATCGATACTGTTGTCTTACTGTCAACTGCAGGATTTATGCTATTACCTGTTGGAACCCATATTTCAACATCATATGAATTTGTTGGATTAATACTTCCATCAGGATTGTATAGAGGATGAACTATAATCGAACCAGCATTCATCGAACCCGAAAAAGAATCTACGGCATTAGCAAACGCATCTTGTGACTCAAGCGTTACACCAAGTTGTCTATCAACAATACTACCCTCAACAATTTCAATCCTCTGAAAAGTTCTCACCATATGTTCATGAATTGCCACAGCCATCACCTGTTCAAAACTAGCTATAAGATTATTCGCATCTACAAAAATCAATTCTCTCTGCCAAGAACCAATCGGGAATTTAGGATTTGTTATTAAACCCAACTCCAGATCATAAAAAGTGTATGGCTCATTGAAATGCTTAATCGCAACTGCATTCAGTAGAGGAATGGCCGGTGTGTCGTCACTATTCCGAATAATTGGACTAGCTGTAATCCACTGACCTGTTGATGTAACTCCAAGATCAACTGTCATGATATCGGGACCAAAAATTATCCCTGGAGATGGATTAATCCATGCTTTGCCAACGCCTTCTTTAGCCCAATTTCGTCCTAATCTGTCAATTAAGGATGCCCCGAAATCTCTATAGCCGGGGACGGTGATAAGACCAATCTCAGGTGTTAAATCAAAAGTAGTTTCCGGTCTATTTGAGACTGAGTAATCCCCTTCTCTTGCCTTTCGTAAAAGGTCATAATAGAGATATTCTGCGCCTTTAGCAGCATAAACCGGATCCCAATTCATGTAGGCCCAATCATATATGATTTGATCGGAGACCATAGTACCATATGAGGGATCAAGTCCATATCGGGCAGTATCGGGTCCAATAAATAGACCAGAAAGTGATCTTCCGTTAGGGGTAGATAAGGGAGAATATTTAGGCCGATCAAATTTCTTCTTATAATCCCACACACCATCAGACCTTAAGAATGTATGTTCTGCGATATCCGTGTAGCCTAATCCAATCTCATGAGGTTCTGACCACGATTTGTACTCTGTAAGTGCATTCAATCCGATTATTCCATCTGTAACCCCGTTCACATGTTTAGCTCGTGAAAAAACATCGGTTCCTTGTCCAATTAGAGGATTACTCCACGCATTTCCGACCATTCTGAAATCATATTCAAGATACCTAACTGGGAGTTTGTGCCAATCCACAATATTAGGGTTGGACAGTTCCTCATCGGATAGTCCCAAAAAGTAATTTTGTAACACTCTTCCGATTATTTTTTCTGTTATTATTTGAAATGCCTCGTAATCTATTGTTCTGACAGTGAATGTATCGAGAATTATATTAACATAATTCGATGATGCAATATGGCTAGAAAGTCGCATATAAACATCTGTTAGGCTCTCTCCAGATTCAGGCGTCCAATCAACCATTGAAGAGACACTACTAAATGTTTGATCAACAGTTTCTGAATAGGCTTGCATTTCACCACCTGCTTTAAATCCAACCATATTATTTGTGAGGTCCAAGTAATCACCAATAGTCAATGTTCCTTCAACAACCTGAGTATCAGGATTTATTTTACTACCAATATACTTACCTAGAAAGTGATTTAGCACAGTATTATATAATTCAGGGTCTAAACGTAATTCCTCCAGAGTTAGTCCTGGTGCAAATAACATGTGAGAATGCTTTGCTTCTATTGCCATTGTCATTAATGAGGACATGAAAACATGTTCTAAATCAAAACTCTCTAAGTTTTGCAAAGCATCGATATGCATGTAGGCAGTACGATGATCTGTGAACAAAAGTACTTCACCATCGACTAATCGCCCTACTGTTATCCTGGTAGCTGTAACTGGCATTTCCAAGTTTAATAATTCAATATTCTTTGTATAAATTGGTAAATTTGCAAAGAAAGATTTGGAATCAACAAAATTAAACTCAGCAGTACCAACTGGACATGAATTCTGAGTTGTGATACCACTGTATGCACCATAACCGGGGCTATCTGTGGTTAATTCATCCACCAAGTGAATTACTGTCTTTTGGTTAGATGATAGCCCACATAGACCTCCAAAACCATTTGCTAAACGATAACCCCGAAGTAAATCTTCATTTCTTCGCTTCAAGACGGCACCGACGGTGTATGCAGTTCCGGCAAGATGTTCATCAAGATCTCTGTTACTAAACATAAAGTCGAGAGTACCTTTTCCTTTTCTGGCAATCCAACCCATTGCTTTTTTGAATACATTTACATCTGAATCAGCTTCAGTTCCCCAACGTTTAATGGAGGCAAGTTTGTCGCCCACAGCCATGTTAACTTTGGCAGTGAAAGTATACCCAGATGGAAGCAAGGTGTCAGAGGAGAAGAGACGTTCACCACTATCGTCATACATTAGATGACGCAAGGTCTCGGCTTCAACAACCTCATCTCCAGATTTCAGTAAACTATCTGAGGCCTTAATGCTATTTTCCACAGATTCTACTCCAAATAATCGCCGAGCAAGATCTGCGAGATTATCCAAGCCCCGCCGCAAAGCCGGAGAACCGGAATCAATCGCATTACCAATACCCTTATTGTAATCTCCCAACACATTTCCAATCTTCTTGAATACGTGATATAGTAAAGTGGTAATTAGTTTCAGACCACCTGAGATTATATCTATGATTACCTTGATTACTTTCCAGATTAGTCGTGCGATACCTCCAAGAATGAACCCAACTACTCTTTTGATTATATGTTTTTGTCCACCGTCAGCAGAATTTACAATTTTATACCCTTTGCCAGAAGTATCTGAAACAATACCATCAATTTGTGTCACACTCCTAGTAAGTTTATTACCACCTTTAGAACCAAATAAAGTAATTTCATCGAATGATTTTATTGGTCCAATCTTGGAAAATGCCTTACCGTACCCATCAGTAATAAATGCAGCAGGCTTCTTTAACTTGTCAGCCAGCCAATGTAATGGGCGAGAAATAATCGAACCTCCACCCAAAGTTGCTACTTCCTGAATAGAAATTGGTAGTAAGAATCTAGCCAACCATCGGAAGAAAGTAGATGGTTCGAAGAATGAATCTCTGAGATCGTCTTTTAATCCAATAAGGGGATTAAACGACAATATTATTTCTAAAAATACCATCATAGCAAATTCGGATACTTGCATTCCAAATAACGTTAAAGTATTTGCATTACTCAATGAAGAGAAGACAGGAATGTAATAATCAAGATCCCAGTTGCCTTCAGCATTATAGTTTGTATCATCAACCAGAAGCTCCCAGTATCTATGATTAACAAAATTGGAAGTCGGATCATCCGCATAAATATCAGTTGTGAAAGATGGTGCATGGCTAGAGTAAGTTCCTGATCCATCCTTAAATTGGGTAAAGTTTTGATTATTGGGGAATAAGAAAGTGACTAATCGGTATAGCTGCTCACGTAAGAATTGTGATGTTTTTGAATTTGATCTATCAAGATTGACATCAACTGCCCTTGCAGATTGTATCTCTCCATTGACTGATGTGGTTGGAGTGGCCTCATGTGTACCATCTACCAATGCATCTAGTTTTATTACATATCCGTTATGTTCTAAACATCCAACTTCCCCATTATCATCGAAACAGATTGGAGTTTGCTTATTATCGATAATTCCAATTCCTGTTCCCATGATTGCAGAATATGCTAAAAGCATTACCAGATGTTTTAGATTAGCAAATAGGTGATCCCCTGCACTCCATAAACCAGGATAATCAATTCGTCCTGGGTTTGCGGATTTAAATCGCTCAGCGGGAGTTGCGCCAGTTCCTGCATTTAGACCCAATGCCATAGCAGAACCACCTGGGGGTTCATCATAACTGTCATCTGTATCGTCGCTGAAGAATCCCTCGACCTTTTCTTTGATAAATCTACCAATAGCCTTTATTCCATCAAGTAGGAATGCAATGGCTGCCTTGACGAACTTAACGACAATTTGAACAACAGCTATAGCCGCAGCCAATACATTTACCGCTGCATTCAAGATAAATGAAGCACCAGCAACAATGAAGTCGTTGATAACGTTTGCCCATGTATGCAATTGCGCTGCCACACTATTCCAAAGAGTGTTGAATTGATTCCCTATGTTTAGAACAACTTGGGAAATAGAATCCATGAATATACTCGAAAGGTGCATTGTCCCGGATAATATCTTATCTGGCAATCTTACAATTGGATTAATTATATATGTAGTGAGTAGTTCCTGACCAACATCCAAGGCAGCATCCAATCCGGTTTTATCCAAAACGGTCTGCGATGATTCAGCAATAGCATCAACAATAGTATTTACAGCTCCACTTACTACGCTCGCTGCTTTTTTGAACCATGCACCGAAACCATTAATTCGATAGCTATCAAGTGTATTTAATCTAGCAATCGAATCAGCACCTATTAATGGGGCCACTAAAAACTGACCTCGTTCTGTATCAATCAACTTCTCAATAACTGCACTGTCCTCAATCGATATTGCACCACCAATCATATTAACCGATGCTACAACCGATCTAATACCAAGTTTAGTAATATATTTGGCATTATTAGTGAACTGATCAATGGTAACGGAAAATCTTTGGTCCATTAACCCAATAAATATATTATGATTTTCTGCCGATAAGTAGACTTGACGTCTATTAGCCAAATCTTCTGGATCAAAAATAGTTACTGATAGTACATTTGAGGATCTAGAATTATCATATTCAAGCAAAATCACAGGATCAGCAAATAGAAATGCGATCTCATCAATTCTATCAACCAAATCCGTAAATTGATGCGATGAGGACAATGTTATACTTCTGACGCTCGAGACTGGAATTTCCAACTTCCATCCATTTTTGTAAGTTTGGGAAGAGATTTTATTGAATTCGACAACCACATTTGTGCTTGATCCTCTTTCGGAAAGTGGAATATTTTCAAGTGAAGAATATGAGTTTAAACCTGGTCTGTATATAGTTGGATACATTCCTCCAAATAAATCACCATTAACTCGTAATGCCAATGAGCCAGTACGTGCAAGAGATCCATTGAGGAAGCCGAGTCCTGCCCTCTGGTATAACGGAAGTGCATTCAATGAGCTTAGATCACTATCATCGTAAACCGGAATCCCCTCAGGTGCATTAGCAATATCAGAAACACCAACTTGGACCAGAGCACTAGATTCGTGTTCAGTCCACATATCGGTAACCATAACTGTGTTAGCCAATCCTTGTTCATTGGCATCCCAATCACTTATACCCATTAAAATTTGTGTTGTAGTGTGAACACGCAGATACGCATCGAACCAGTAGTATCTACCAGTAATTTTCCTTCCAGGTGTTGCATCACGGTAATTAAATGTACCACCGGCTACTGAATTCTCTCCTCCCTCCTCCATGGACTGAGTCCCATCATTTATGAATGAGACGGATTTCCTCTTACCAAGTACTTCATGAGAGCTTGAATAAGCAGTTGGTTCATTAATGACATTCATATTATCATCTCGTCTACTGAAACTTAGTGCCACATCAAATTCACTTTGATTTAATCCAATATAATTTAGCAATATTCCGAATCTATGGAAACCAGCGGAGGTCTTGCTTGAGTAACCGGGTAATATTAAATCTAGGCCGTTTGAAGAATTTAAGGAATTCCAACCGGAGGTTGAGATATCATCAAAGGTATCCTCAGTATTATTCAATCCGAATTCATCGAAACGACGATAAATAGATTCATCATAACCCAAGGCCTCAATACTAGACACCCCAACTCTACCACTACGTGTGGGTGCATCAAAGTATGTTTCATAATACATTGGGAGTTGAATTGTCAAATTCAAGGAGGTTAAAAGATCTCTAGCAAAGAATATCTGGAATAACAACATAACCTGAGATCCAGGACTATACTCTGCATAGTTCGTACCATTTATATATTGATTGCATATATTATATCCCTCTATATCGTATTCGCAAGCGGTACCATTACTTGTGGCAACATTGTATTCAAGAGCATAAGGTACTAATACATAATTATCCCCTCTGAAATCATCTTGAGTGATTGTCCACCCCGTCGAATTTTCTTGATTGAAATAATCAAATTCAGCCGAATCGAATTCAGTTTCATTAGCCGGCAATATATTCTGGAGTATCTCTCCTTTTTGAGGGAGAACTCGCATTGCATTATTGAAGAAATATATCCCTTCACCATGCATTATCGAATTGGGTTTGATAACGTTATTTACTCGCCACTGAATCCCAGGATCCCCTACGGTAACAGAATGTAATGTACTATTTATAGGAGAAAAAGGCGAACTTATGGAAACTGAATCATCGAAATATGATTCATCTGTTGACATAAGCAAATCTGAATCAGCCATTAAAGTAGCTTTTACAAACCAGCTATCTTGACCATCCGGATTATGAATTATTCTTAACTTGATATTATTCCTACCCGGGTAGATTGCCAAGGTATAAGTTACCTTTCCAGTCTGTGAGGAAACAATACTTGACCGTGAGACTCCCTCAGGAATAACATAATGATTGGATTCAATGGTGAGATAGGCGGTATACTCAAATGGAGAATAAATATAGGTTGATAAGACACTATCATAGAATTCACCCTTCTTATAATCAAAAGTTCCTGATGAAAGGTCCAAGGTCCCATCTGTACTGCTATCTATATTTGCCCAGATAACATCAGACTGTCCATTTTGAGTGGCGGCAACCCCATCCGCTGGAAATTGCCCAATATCAAGTTTATTGAACCACGAAGGCTTCAAGGACATAACTTCGCCGTTTGAACCAACAAATAGCCCTCTTACAGCCCTATAATTATAATTGGTACTTGCTACCGAATTATAATCAGAAACTAATGTTTCCATGTCTAATGTAAAACCAGACCATTCATTAACACGTTGAGGAACATCGCCAATTCTATAATGACCAAGTTGTTCTTCATAGAGTACATCTGCATCAGTGTGCCATTGGGAGAATGCGTACCATATGGGTAATTGAAGTGATGTATCCCATGAAGGTGTAATCGGGGTAGTGTCTAATTGAATTTCTATCCAAATTGTGCGATCAAACGCCCTTGGTCTTTCATCTTCATTAGCTGTCTGATCTCCATCGATGATATCAACTAACAACCAGATGGATTGACCGGATGCTGTGGAAACTTTGTAATTAAGCGACAGAAAATTACTCGATGTAAAATAATCTTGTCCATAGGACCACCCAGAGGCACTGTAATATTTATCCACTGCTAAATCAGGTTGGTAACGATCTTGGACTTCGCTTAGAGCATGCATCCCTGATGCCCACCCAGATGTATCATTCAAATCAAATTCCTGCTTGCCGGATCGAAGTTTGTAAACGGATGAATCAAGCCTACTGTCATAAACCAAAGTAGGCACAGGATTTGTATCTCCTGCGAGTACATCATAAGTTATTGCAAAATTATCAAATCCAAAATTATTTATGTCCCTACTTGTGTCGTTTCCGTAGAATTGGTAGGCCATTAATACGTATCCAACATCCGCCTGCACCTCAAATTTTTGCGTATCATTCCTAATCCAATATTGTCCAGGTTTTCCCCACTGCATTCTGAATGATGACCCGTACTTCCGCACATCTATGTGTATTGTAGCAGAAGAGAAGTAATCGGGATCACCCCACTGGTCTGTATGATATCTTGATTCATAATATCGACTACCATTTGAGTAAACATTAGTCCAAACTAAACCGGGCCTCCCCGCAACCCCCGTTGACGAATCGAGATATTCTACCATTCCAATTAGTTGGCCGGAACGATCTATCAATTGAAGCATTAATCTACCTAATTGACCCGATGACAGACTCGGAATCTCCATGTCCATCTCAAGGACAAAATCTTGTGTCGTGGGCTCCATTAAATAGTAAACAGGAGGGGCCCAGCCAGGGTTATTCCAAGCAGAAGTACGATACCCACTTAGTTGCCCATTGGTGACATTGAGAACTTGAGTTTCATATTCCTCACCTATTGGAAGTCCGTTGAAATTCCGAATAATGAATTTTTCAGAAACTTCATTTTCCTTAAGGGATTCGGGTAAAATTCCATCATTAAAATCATGACTTATTGTTTGACCCATGCCGTTGGATGTATCTTGTAATTCTAATTTTTCAGCATTTCCGTTTTCATAACAATCTAAGTCGCAGTTTATTACTCCGTCAAATTTGATGTTATCTATTGAATAAGAATGTATACCCTCGCCAGTTCCATATTTATCGATATTACCTCTGTCAAATTGCCCTTCACCCATCATTGCTGCAATGCCGTTAAATACCATGTGGACATGAGTAACCTTATCTATAGTTTGTTGAGTATTGACATATTTTATGTAAGTTCCGTTCATTGATAAAAATTCATGGCTTATCGTGGTAACCCAAATATTGTCAATACCTAGTTCCATACTTATTGTTAAATTAGTGTGTCCAACAAAAGGCAAATTACCAAATCCCTCACATTTTGTATACCGATCGGTCGATCTGTAACCCAAACTTAAATACGTAGCTAGACAATTATTCGGATTATTCCATTCAATCGGATCTAATCCAAATTCAACTCCCGGCGCATAAATCATTGACGTTATCCTTGATTTATCAGCGCCATAGTATTCTGGTTCATCTTGTTGGAGAAGGGGGTCCTCCTCCCCTTTTAAAAAGTCAAGCCTTGTCTGCCAATTAGCAGAAGTGTCTGTCTCATCAGTAAAGCCACGTATCCACAAGAGACCCCAGTTATTCCAGTTAGTATGATTCCAATCGATTCGTGTTGACATTGACCAAGAAGAAACAGTGTCCCCGTTGGGGATATTGAAGTCAGCTAATCCATACCAAGTCTGCTTTTCGTCATTGTACCATGTAGGAGTCGGTAAGGTACGGGTTTTTGCTCTTGTTTGTCTAGGGCCGCTTCCATCAAATTTAATATGAAATTTACCATTCCTTTCTTCGAACTGAATCACATTATAAACCGACCCTGTAGTCATGACTCCGGAGTAATCGACTATGTCCCAATCCAATCCTTCCTGTTGTGTTTGATCCCAGCCCAAGATGCCATTTGAAAATGCCTCATTGCTTAATGAAGTTTCAGATGAATAAAAGTTCTGAAGCGTATAATAAGGAGGAGCATCATATGTGTAGGATTGATTATAGACATTGAGTACATGAATCCCCCTTAACAACCCGTGAGTAGTTGCAGAAGATCCGCCCTCATGCCAAATTCCGTAACCAATACGCTCGATCGGATTCGATCCTATCTTCGAGATTGAATATGAATTTCCCTGATATTCCATATTTAGACTAAGATAATCGGAGACATTCGATACATAACTAATAGCAAACGCAACTTCACTGGACAAGGTTCCCCAATTATAATCAGTTATGTCAATCTCTAACGAACTATTAAGTTGTCCATTAGAATTATAAAGATATAAACCCATTTTGGGATAACCTGTTGTATCATCCACTATACCTACTTCAAAGACTTTATTGGAAATAGAATCATAACCTGTCAACATATATTTAGCGTCAACAGTAGAATCTTCCTCGTAGAATGCCATCTTGGTATTAATTTCTTGGGGAACCATAACTTCAATCGATTCGATACCCATATGTCTGATTGGATTTGAACCCCAAATTTTATTTACACCAGAACTCCTCGAAGCCCCAGATCGAAGTATCCCCCCAGATATATGGATTCCATCAATATATGCATTTTTGTAACCAGTATGTTCGATAATTGTATAGCCATTGCTCCCTGCAATGAAATAGGTAAAATCAATCTTTCCATTATTATCCTTTGTAATAAAAATATCAATTTTTATCTGCTCATTAAAACCTGGAGCTCGTTCTTGCATTTCTGCTATTACATTGGTTCTATTATAGGTGGACCCTCTATGATCCGAAAATACATCAAATACTAGATTTCCATCGTTATTGTCCCCTATTGTAAAACCGGTACCCCAGCGGCGATTCACATAGTCGTAACTATAGCTACCGTATAGAGCCAAATCGCGGTATCCATCTAATTCGAAATCCCATCTTAATCCATCTTCAGGTACAGTAACTACCATCGGAATATGAATAGAATAAGAATCAGAATACCTTTGATTAAATGCGTATGTGTACTCAGCATCATACATGTTTGAAGTGAAATAACATCCAGAGGTATACCAAGCTTCACATAAGGTTTGCCACTCAACGTTTGATGAAGCACCCGAATCCTTAAGGGGATCAATTGTGGTATTCATCTGCATTTGTCCATCAGCCAGGATCCATTGCTCAGAATTCGATACTGGTCGAACTTCATGCCATTGACTGTTGAGTGCACTAGCTTCAAGATCATCAAATTCACCATTTGATTGTGATATTAAGTTATTGCCCAATTCTAATGGCGCTGAGGTTTCCCAACCCGTCCATCCACTTGGTGTTGATCCACCATTGTACGCTGCCTTTAACCCCTCATCATAACTAGTTGCGGTTATCTCAAGAATCTGTACATTATCAACCCACGCATCCATATTTACGATAATATCCTTGCCCTTTGATTTCTCAGCTCTGGCATAGAGTCTAAACTTAATAATTCCAGTCAAATTAGGAACGGATGCAATTTGATGTTCCCAAACCCCTGCAGTATCAGTCGATGCATCAACTTCCCAAACGATTTGATTATCCACAAACACCCGGAGAAAAGTTGTATCATAACTATTATATCCAGGAGCAGGAGTACCATCAATTGCCCGTGTTACACTGAATATTGTGCTTACATCGAATTCTATTTCAGTTACATCTGTATAAATAACATCCGGACCTGGAGTATCCCAAGTACTAATCTCATCGCTATCTGAACCACTATATGGGAAACCAGTGGTACCATGATCAACCATCAAATATCCTGAACACGAACCTTCAGAAGCATAATTACAATCTTGATTTGCAATGGTGAAATCATCTGGACCAGGCGCATGCCAAATACCAGGAACCTCAAAACTTGGGTTCTGTACAACGTTGACTGCATTTAAATTGGAATCTTTTTCAACAAAATTGAATTCGGATCCATCTCCAGAACCACCAATTAAATACTTTGAACCCCAATCAAGCCCTTCCTGTTGATTTTGATCCCAACCTAGGATACCATTCTGGAAATCATCATTAAACATCGATCCGACAAAAGTGTATCCGATCAAGGTGTCAATATGTTCTGTTAATGCTTGCTTTAATATTGGAATACCACTTGTATTCTTATTTTTTCCTAGTATCAACCATGCTCTAATTGGAATATCATTGGCCAGAGATACAGATTTTATATCAATTAAGGAAGTACTGGATACACTTATATCCATCCAATTAACAGTTACAAGACTGGCTAGTCGAAATTTGAGATAATCTCCGTTGCCAATTTTATCAATTAGTGTTATCTGGGAATTAAATGTTCCCAAGTAATCGACACTTACCTTAGAATCTGAGGATATAGGATTCACCTCAACTATTATAAATTCAACTGAATTATATTTTGTATCGGTTCGTGATAAATTGGATGAATTTTGCAAATATGTAGGGAGGGAGGCGCTTTCAAAACCCCAACTGTTTGACCCTACATAAATATCATCTACGTAATAAGTAAATGGTCCGCCCTCAATGGTTAGGGTAGGAATCCCAGTAAATGTGGCCAACATTGGTAATTCATATCCGCTATCAATACCAAACTTAGAATCATCTGATGTTACACTAAATGTGTTTGATGTAATATTTAGTTCAACATTAAATGACACCCAATCTCCTTTTCCTAAAGTGCCATTAGTCTTAATGTATGAAGTACCATTATTAATCCAAACTGTACCTGTAATACCATCAACAGTATTTTTTCTGGCGATTACCAACTCAATAACAGTCGATGCGCCTTGTTCTAATTTCATATAAATTGGGTCAATACCAAATTCTCGGTACTCATTAACCTTAATATCGCCAAAATCTTCAATATATAATTGTGCACCAAAGAAATATTCAGTAGTCGTCAATTGCGAGCCAACCATTTCAATTGTTGTCGAACTCATCATTTCACCACTATACTCAGAACTTTCAGCAAGGGTATAACTAACCCAGTTTAACCCAGATCCAGTAACAACGTTACCATCGGTCTTGCTTGAGAACCCAAAGATTGCACTGTCCACAAGCAAGTACGAGCCCGCTGATGACGTAACTTCAGGATAAAATTGAATAACATTTGAAGTGGAGAATTCTGCAAGACCATTGCCTATTATCACTGGAGTATGTTTACTATCTTTCCAGAATTTAACTACAAATTTAGAGGTCTCCTGACTAAATTCAAAATTATATTTACTTGGGACATCACCTGAGGAAAGTTGTAATCGAAATATTTCAATTGATTGACCGCCGTATTTAGCGATTGCTATGGCGTATTTGATCCCAATGTCTGTAATAGTGCTAAGTTCAAGCCTTGCGTTTTCTGTTGCATTAACGACAATAGCCTGACCGTTAAATGCATCCAAGTAAATACTACCGAAGAAGGTATCTTGGACTTTTGTTCCCAAATTATGATTATAACGTAGCCACTGGCCATCCCTTAACCACATGTAATCACTATTAATAACCGAATCTCCTCCTGAACTAACAATCCACTCATTTTGATTTATTGAGGCAATGCCTTCTACTACGATTGGATCAGGTAATAATTCATGAATAGAGACACTGTGTATCCGAGTATCTGTCCCTGCTTGAACAATAAGTGTTGGCATGCTCCCTAAAGCAATTGATGTATCCCAAAGGGGATTATCAAATATGCTCACTAGTTGGCCATCAACATATCCTGATAAGTGATAGACGCCGGCATCATAGGATTGAACTATCGTAAATTTATGAATAGAATATGAATCTATACCATCAATAATATCGACTGAAGATGATGAATAAACATAACTCCCATCTATTTTTTTCACATTTGCATTAAAATCAGGGGAGTCGTCTGAAAGAGACCTGTCATGTTGTAATTCGAAATAACCGAAATCACCACTAACATTCAAATGAACCCCGGTAGAATTATAGGAGAAAGATACTTCATATATTAGATTATCAATTAAGGTACCATTTGTCCAACCATCTGCAATTTGTAGCGTTCCCGCTTGTGAATCTAATGTGCCATACCCCCCACCATTTGCAATTTGATTTTCCCAATTTGTAAATTGGGAGAATTGGTCTTCGTCTCCTTGGAAAGTAGAAATGAAACCTCTGGTTTTATTATTACCAAAGTTCATTGACGTGCCTTCAAAATTAGCATAGATATCGGTGTATGCATCGCCCCCTACTGAGGACCCAACGTCACTACTGACTATTCCGAAATTGGCAATATTTATTGCGCCGTCAGAGCCTGCTAAGATCGCTATTTCGTAAGCAGATGAATTACTAATTGATAAGAGTACTCTGTCACGAACCATTTTGTATTCATTTGATAGAATGATAAACGTCGAGAATACGCTAAATGGTACGCTTGTTCCAGCCAATCTATATCCAAGCTGAACTTCCCGAGCGAGTCCATCATCATTTACACAAGTTGTAATACAGTCGGCCCGTCTTGCTGTAATTTGAAAAATCTGATTTCCAGTAGGCAAATAGTTGAAATCATATGTTGCTATCAAAAATTGGTCTGTATCATAAGGATTGCTCCCTCCTACGACTTGAATATCAATTGCCAGAATATTATCAACCCAAAAAGACATATCAATTGCATATGTAAATCTATTTGCGGGCTTCCCACCTGTTTTTTTGTCTCCATCGACAACCAATTCAAACGTTAAGGCCCCATCTGGATTACCTGCTGCATTAAGATCAATGATTGCAGTTATCCAACCATTTGTTGCATCAGAAGCCAATTGTTCCCAAATGAGAACACCGCCGATATATGCCCGAAAATAATTTGTCCCATCACTTAAACCGGACCAAGTAGGACATGGATTACTATCCTTATCCGTACATGTCGCAACTGTATAGACATCAAAAGAAAGGGTATCCAAACTAAGCATGGAATCTGTTGATATAATGTCATCTGTAACAGGATCAAGATCACTGAAACCTGTAAGTACAGCGGAATACAGACCATCAGTTTGTTTTCCTGAATCTTGTACCAAACCAGCCCATATGCTTGTATCTTCAAAACTTGGATTGCTCTGAATCTGTACGGACGTTGATGTTTCAGAACTTTGGCGAAATGGTACGGCTTCAGATCTTAGAATGTAAGATTCTGCCAAATCATCATACTGAATACTAGTAAATTGATTTTGCCAATACAGATCGCTTGCATACCTTAACTCAAGACCATCCATAGCTCCAGAAAATGCAAGTCCATTAATACCTAAATATCCAAGTGGATTTTGGATTGAGGTTATCTTTATCTTTACCAAAACTGTACTATTGATGGAGGGATAGTCAGTGACAAACAATTTAACCGAACCCACGTCCTCACCATAAGCACCAGAAGAATTGTAATTTCCAGTAGCGAAAACGGTTTCTACTTCATTTACATCAATTGCGATTGCCTCGAATTCAAAATAGTCATCAGTACTACTTGAGCTGACTAATAACATAAGTCGATTAATATCATCCCCCTCAGCACCTAGATAATGATATATAGCAAAGTCATTGTTATCATCAAAAATAACCTCCCCTGAGGTAATACTAACCCCATTTGAATTTACCATTTCTGTTGCAGGAAGATATTCGGTTTTAACAATGGATTCAGTAGAGGCCTTGTGACTAATGGAGATATCACCAAAATGCACAAAAACATCTCTGGTACTCGTTGCATTAGTAACTTCTTGTAGAAATCCAATTAGTTCCGGGTAAATAACAATTTTACCATTTGAACCAGAGAATGAGGTTAAGTCTATATTAAGTTCAGTGTAACTCCCGAAATTTACTTGTTCATAACCAAGACTAAATGTAGCACCGCCCTGCTCTTCCCAATATAAATCAAGCATCAGTGGTTCAGCTAGTTGATAACCACCAAATTCTTGACTAAGTCCTACTGCCCCTATATCAAGAGAATAAGATCCACCCTTATCTAAAGTTACAAAATTAGACTCAAAACCTTGATTCGTTACAGCAGTTGCCATGTTAACAATGTTGATTGGATCGGTTGGGTCAAAACGTGCAATTTTAGCCCTATATGATTTGGGAAGCATGGATGCCCAAATACCGAGTTCAGGATAATATAAATCATCTGATGAACTAGTGTAACCTTGATAGTATGCACCTACTCCTTCACTCGGTTGAAGTTCAACATCTGATCCACTTTATAAACCAGAAAATGTCAATTCATAATTTTGAGTATTATATACACCAAAGTATCTGGGACGATCAGATTCGAATCCCAAATAATCTATAGCACTATTGCTACCCAGTCGAATAGATACTTCTTCATATTTATGAAGTTGAAGTAATTTGGCTTTATGTTGTACATCAAAGGTGAAATTACCACTCCCAATGGATTGAGTCAGTAATAATTCTTCGTTTACATAGATGGAAAAAAATGTGGAACTAATTGCACCAATACTGAAATTCAATGATGAATAGCCGTCCCATGTGACATCTGTAAAAGTCTTAAATGTTATCTCTGATGGGGATACAGTCAATTTATACCCGCTATGATATGGATCAATATATGATTGTCCGGATGAGTTATCCCAGCCTGTTCCATAGAAATCAATATCGTCCTTTATAATCCACCCAACTGGTGGTGCCTGGTAAGGTGGACCAACAGGATTAACCGGGATAACTGGATTGGCAATTAATAAGATTTGAAAAATGACCAAAAAATATGTTTTTAGTCTTCTTTTTATATGTCCTCGTTTAGCTGTATTATTCAATAATGAGTTCTTTATCATTTTATTTCCTCTGGTAATTGTTTCTTTAACTAATTTCTACACAGAAAGCGTGTAGTGCTTCTATTTACCAATCACGTAGATCCCGTAAAACTAAGTCTTATCCCTAATTTCTTAGTTTCCCGGGGTTCAATCGGTAAACTATTTCCCCCTGACTTTAGACAGAGCCCATAAGTGATTTAATTCACCTCCAACAGGGATTTTAGAGGAATTCTTGTATTTATTTTTTTATCATTTTATTTAAAATCTACCCATGGAGTTTCATGAAAGGGAATTTCTCAAAAAATATTTTAAATAGTCCAAATTTTATATAAACTACTATTTATTTAATTAATTAACATTATGTAAATATTATATTTGGAGTGGATATCGGATGCTCCTTCTTGAATAGTAATTCATCAATTAAATCACAATAATTAAAATATGAGTCTAAAAGTATCCAGAATTTCTTGCCGTGATCAGTTAATTTGACAAGTTTAGATTTTTCCTTAACAATATTAAAAATTGATAATCGTATAACAAATGGATTATCAATTAATAAATTCTTTAAAAACTTTTGAAGCATATATTTACCCATTCTTTTTTGGAACTTTGTTGTTGGATTAATTTGTAATTTTGAATATTGATATGGAGGTTTTCCTTGATATGGATCTGTAAAATCTTTATGAAAATTTATTACTTTTGTATTGCAACCAAATATTGCATCCCAGAAAGATAATTTGAATTTCGTAATATCAAAGGAGTAGCAGAACTCTACAATTTCTTTAACTGATTTAAAAAAATTCTTTGGTAATTTAGTTTCAATTAACAATTTGAAAAAATTAGAGTCTAAGGGCAGTATTGATTTTTTTTCAGTTGAGACCAATTGCTGCTTAGAAAAATAATTTACTAAATTACAAAAATAATTATAATCTAAATTTATCATTGGGAAATTTTCGTTAATAAATTGAAATAGGTGTTTACGCTCAATTTCATAGTTTACATTGTGACTGAATTTTAGCAATATACTTGCCAAAATCAGATTTTTTAATATGTGGTTAGATTTTGATTGAAAGAATGTAATAGTTTCCATCTTGGAATCTAAAAGCTGTAAATTGTTTATATATTAAAAATTCAAAAAAATAAAAATCACAGTCAAACGCCAATTTAATAGAAATATTGACACAATAATACGGAGAGTGAAATTTGTGGATGAAAATATATCGGAATTTTGAAATTTGCATTTACTAAGCGATTCGAATGAATTTAATAATTCCAGCTATCCTAATAAAAAACGGCCTAACATTAGTTTGATTTTCCATTTTGGGACACATCAAACGTCGGTCCGGTTTTACTCCTCCCACTTTAGTTATTTAATATTTCACAAATGAAGACTTTCTCTCGTTTGTTGAATGACTGAACTGATAACTTTAGGAATAATGTAATCAAGACGAGAAAGATTGTTTTAGTATAATTTAAGTAAATTGAGACTTTAACTGCTTTATATATCTCTTTTGAAAAGGATTTTTGATCCATTATTTGAGTGTAGAGAAAGATCATCTAATCATCGATTATAGAGAAAATCGATCATTCAAATTACATGTCAAAACTATCCACGATAGTCTTGATCAAATTACTCTTCTTCAAATTGGAAGAATTTCTTAGTTTGAGATCTTTACACCATTTTTTTAGAGATACATTGGTTAATTTTGATAAATATTCAGGCAGGAAGTATGTATTAATAGATCCTATTTTCAATCCTTGTAATACAATTTTACTGTTACGCGTGTAGAGATTTTCAAACACAATGGTTTTATCAACCAATTCAATCATAGAATCCAAGTAACCCATCTGATCTTTCAGTTCCTCTAAAATCAAACTATCGTCCGGAGTGTTTGCCTTGATGTTTTTCAACCATCTTAGAAAATTATTGTATTGCGCTTCAACATCAGGAAATTTCTCAACCAATTTCATTCCCATGGAATTTGAAAAGTTGTCTAAAATTGTGAAAGAGAATTATGATGAAAATATTTACCTTGAGTTCATGAAATACGCTAGTAATTCGGCAACCTATCCAAAATGGAATTTAGAACATTATAATCAGATCATAGACAAAAATGAATTTATAATGATTTCATGTCTCAAACCAAAATATTTTCCAAAGGCAATGAAAATTATTAAAAATATTAAACGTAAATATAAACAAAAAAACTGGTACATAATGAGTCTTCGAATCGTTGATGATGATTTCCAAGGAATTATTGTAATAAATGGTGTTTACCGAAAGCACAACAATTTTACTTTTCCTCGTAAAAGTGTTTTTCCACAAAATTCAAAGGATTTCTTATCCTTTGTAAATAATCTCAATGATCACAAACTATATGGATCTAATCTATTGACTGGCTTTCTATCTAGTAAAAAGGCTCTAGAGAAACTATCTTCTATTTTTAGATAGACACTTCTAATACTCTATCGAGCATTAATCTAATAATTAACTAGGAAAATATCAAGTGAAAATAGTATTTATCTATACTGAGACAAATTAATTAATCATCCACCAAGACATATAGCTCAAGAGGTGAATTCAATATTTATTTTTCCCATATCTCCAAAAGAGCCCAAATTATCTTTCTTGATTGATTTCTATCAAATTAATATTTTCTCTCAATCAATTCGAGTTAATATCAAATGGCTCGAATGTGTGATCTATTACTTTTACTCAGTTTTAAGGAGTTTTTCCTTTACATAAAAAGAAGTCGCCCATTGGTTTCCACTCTTGTAAGATAAGAAATATAAAATTTCTGTCACAATTTTTTGGTATTTTAGAAAGTTATCAAACTTTATTATTCTATCCATACCATGGACAATCTCATTCCTAGTATTTATGGTATTCTGGATTTGTTGAAAATAAGATTCTGAGAGTTTAAACTGTAGGTTATTAGTCAAGTTAGAAATATATTCATTTAGGATCCTATGAATTGGAGGACTTTGACTCAACGTTTCATCACTATCAAAAAATTTTAAGACATCATCCCAAACATTAGTTAAATATTTCTTGATCCCACTTTCTAATGCCGTTACAAGCATTATCAATGAGCTTCTTAAATATCCTTGATTAAATAAATAATAACTCTCTCTTAATATTTCAAATGAAAATGGTTCTGAAATTTCATTTGTGAAAAGCTTCTCAATATCTTTTGGATCTATTTTTTTATCTATTTCAGTGAAACTTGAACGCATAAAACTAATAGGCATAAAATGCCAAGTCAAATTGTCCACGGAAAATTTTAAAGTTGGTCTATAGTAAGTTTCTCGGTCTCCAAAAATTTTATATCTCCATTTTATCAACTTTAGTGTATTATCGAGTAAATCATTAATTTCATCCCATATTGCATTCAAATGACTTTTAAAATTTTCATTAAAACGATCATGTCTTGGATATTCTGTACCAAATATTTCTATTTTCTCTAAATTGGAATTAATATCTTCGAGTTTAGAAATGTGAGGGTCATACCTTTCTGATGAAATACCATTTTCAACATCACCAACATTATAATTGGATGGAATTTTACCATGGGATAAATCCTGATAAATTACAAAGTGTTGTTCTTTAATATTTTTTGTATATTTTACCTCAATATTGAAATATTCACGCCTTCGACCTTCACCTACTTTTTCTGAGGTTGGAATCATAGTAATGCTTGATCTATCATAATTGAAAGAAAGTTCTTTGGGATTGTTTTCACCAAATGATGGGTTGACATGCATCATTAATTCTTGAAAAATTAGTTCTGTAGTCATATGAAAGTAAATTGCAATCCTCGGCATTAGTATGCTGTTCAAAATTTGAATGTTTTAAATAATTTATCTGTGTTACCAAATAAAATCAATATCTAAATCATTCTTCACTTCTCCCTTTAAGTATAAAGAACAAAAAGATAATTTCAATCCTGGTGCAAAACATATCGTTGGATTTAATGATTCTAAAACTGTATTCAAGAACTCTCGATGTATAGCATGTTACTCTAGATCGGTCGAAAATTAGATAAGCAGGTGGTTTCTTGTGCATTTTGGTAAAACTCAAAGGATTATCTGGGAAACTTTTTACTTTTCGATTTTCTGAAGAATTTACAAGGACGAACAAGTGAATCCCAGAAAGATTTACAATTCCCCAAACATTGAGATCGATAGTCATCAACTACTTGGAATTAATTTTTTAATTTATTAAAGATATCTTCTTCTGTAAAAACAATTATGTTGTCCTCCCCTGAACCTGTGTGTTCTGTATCTCTTACATCAATGAAGAAGATATGGATGACTTTATCGTTTAATTTAATGTGAGATGGTGTATTATACATTTTTTTGCACCTCAACATGATTACTAAATAACCTTCATCTGCCTCTTCTCGTGTACAGTATGCGATCAATTGTGAAATATGCTTTGAAAATCGATCTAGTTGATGATTCTGTTTGTATAATTTGAGTTCTAAAATAAAATCAAAATTGGCAGCTGATTCTGAGGATATATCCTGTCTTGTGTTGCCCCTCGTTATTTCCGAAAGTGGGTTGAAACCATGGTCGTGGAGATACCTGCAGATCTCTCTATTGTAAAATGCTTCGTCCTTCAGAAGCTTAGTTTCATCATCTGTCTGAGTAAACTCTTTAAAATCGTAGAGCTGCTTCCTTTGTTTATACCTATTCAACGCAAACTTAATTGGAATGTCTAAATTAACATTGCCTTTCATTCGATGAGTTATCGTAGACACATCAAGTAGAATAGTTTCGACGATTTCATCTGTCGCTGGGGTCTTTGTTTTGGACATTCCACTCAAATAATCGATATCCTCTTGTCTATAAACCATAGATCTGTAAACTAAATCGAGAATACTCCAGTGGCTATATTTTGAATAGTCTATGTTAATTTGATCTACCTTCGTCTTTAGTCGATCATATATCCAAAATGGATGATTCTGTTTGTGTAATTCTAAGGCTTTCATCAAGTTTCTTGATCGATCCACAACTTCACGAAATTTTCGATTTATTAAATCAAATTCATCCTCAGTATTCATCTGATTGGAACTGAAATCTAAGAAGGGTTTAATGAAATCTCCAATTACCTCATTATGGTTGGTTATATAATCCTCATGATCGTGATGGTTTTTAGCCAAAGCCTTCAATATTTCCTTTGTTGCTTCTATTTTCTCCTTTGTTGGAAGTGTTGCAATCTCCATTTTATTACTATAATCTTGGAAAGCCTCTAATGAATCGAATAAAGATTTACTTTCATTGACAACTTTTAAGGTAAGTTTTTCCTGATAATCTTGATCTTCTTCCTTATAGAGATCCAGAAGGTCTGAAAATTTGTTTTTAATAAATGTCAAAAAATCTGCCAATTCTATCAATAACTGTTGTTCAGGTACTTCTAACAGAAAATTTTTGCGTGAATTCAATTCCTCAATTAATAAGTGTAATCTGCTCAGGTGCATGGGGTACAACCAACATATTAGGTTTGCTACTGTAATAACTTGTTTCACCTTATTTTAGTTTTGTCTAGTGTGGTTCAAAAGATTGTGTCCCTTAAGAAATTATGAAACATCTTATCCTTGAAAATTATTGAGTATGATGATCGATCTCGAAGTTTAACTATTCATTTGACAATAGAAAAGATATAGCTAGTGAATTCAATTCTTATCAAAAGGTATACTTGGATTATCTCTTCATAATAATCTTCTTTAAAATTATCAATACAATAATTCCACCAAATATTATCAAACCATTAATGAATAATCCAATCAACTTATCCCCTAATTCAATATTTCCTTCGATTTCCATCACTAAACGGACATCCAATAATGTTCTAAAAATTGAAATTTGAGAGGAGGAGACACAAACTCTAAATTGACCAGAAAGAGTTGAATTTATCACTAGTCGCCAAATTATGCTTATATGGTTGTTGAGATAACCCTCATTAGAGAGATTTATTGTGACATTCCTCTCCTAATCCTTAATTAACAGTTCCATCATAATTTATTCATGGAAGACAAAGAGTTTGAAGAAAAGAAAAGAGCTCACAAAGCAATGGAATCTGCAATGATTCAGGCTGGCAAATTAACAGCAGTCAGTCTAAGATGGTCATTAGAAGAATTGATCAAAAAAGGAGATAAATATAATCGATTAATCTATGATACACATTTCAAATCATATATTGAGATGATCAACAAAAAACGAGATAAGTATTCACAAATATCCTTGGAATCACTTCATCACGGACTCATATTTTCTTGGTACAATCGGGCAATTACGAAATTTCTAAATATGGTGAATGTAAAACTTACACTCATCAATGACAAAGAATTATCTGATATTCATTATTTTCATAAGACATATGAAGTAGCATCAGACCTAAAAATGCTATTCATTGAAATATTTCATCATTCAGAGGTACATCTAAGATTATTGAACAAGAATAAGGGATACGAGTTAAATGGAACAATGGAGGATCTCATTGGTGTTTTAGATTTAATTCCAGAAAGTGAAAATGATTTTCATACCTTGAGGAAAGTTCGAAATAGTATAATACACAACGCAGGGGTCTGGAATAAGAAAAACACAATCTTTAAATTTAAGGAAAATCCTTATACAATATTCAATGAGTTTCATCATTCAAAGATCGAGTTTACAAAAGGTAAGATAATAATTAACGAAGGATCTTATTTTAATTTGATTCCCTATGTTCAATTAATGGATAGACTTGTGGATATTGTATTCGAATATATTGATAACCGTTCTCCTATTTTCTCAACCTCCTAAATATTTGAAGTGGATTCTAATATTTTTCACTTTTAACCTACTTCCTCAAATACACCAATGATTGGTTGAATACATGAAAAGCAGCATTACTCACGGCTGTTAAACCATACTGTTTCATTCATCTATTGACGACATTCCATAAATTTTAATATTTGATCGGAATTAAGTGTTCATGGAAAATAATAACTATCAGCATCCCACATCCTGGTGGATTGAAAATGTATTGCCGACTCAGAAATTTACTAAAGGAGGGAGTACGAAATCTGTACAGACTGAAAGAGAGTTTAAATTATATCTTCATGGAGAAACAGATCATGCGTCAGATCCACCATTGGAAATAAATACACTTTTACTAAAATTTATTTCAAATGACGACTGGATAAATAAATGGAATAAATGGAAAAAGGGGTACAATAATTTTGTATTGAATTGCTTACAACAGAATTTACCCTTTCATAAACTCAAATTGAAAGATTTAGACTTGCACAACTTGATCATCAATCGGAATGAAAAAATTGGAAATATACATCCTACTGAACGTACCTATTTAGACATGCGAGATATTGATTTCAGTTGGTTAGAATTTGACAATGTTAATTTTGATCATTTAGATTTACATGGGTCCAATTTTTCGCATACTAACATGATGAAAATTGAATTCAATTATTGTAAACTGGAAAATGCCAATTTTATTTTTTCGGGTTTAATATTAATAAGGTTTGAAGGATGTAATTTTCGCAATACTTCTTTTCAATTATGCGTATTAGATGTAGCAAAATTTTTCGGTTTTAGTGAGGATGATAATGAAGTTAATTATCACAAATCAATATTTTCAACCGTAGACTTTGTATCTTTCAATTTAACAAAAGCTTTGAATATAAATACAATTTTTCATAGACGTAAAGGGGCTGTTGATTATGATACTCTTATGATTTCTAAGAATCTTCCTCCAAGTTTTTATTTTGGTTATGGAATCTCTCAAATGTTTATTGATAACTTACCAAGTTTACAATCTACATCAATTTCGTTTTATGATTGCTTCATATCTTATGCTGAAATAGATGAGCAATTTTCGAAACGTTTATACGACGGACTGACTTCTGCAGGAATACGGTGTTGGCGTTGGAAAGAAGATTTAAGATATGGTCAAACTATTAGATATGGAATAGAGAGTTCGATAAAAAAGCATGAAAAATTAATTTTAATTTTGAGCAAAGATTCACTTGAATCACAGGCTGTCATAGATGAAATAGATGCCGGGATCTACCAAGAAAATGAGTTGCGAAAAACAAATAAAACTTATGATTATATTTTTCCAATTATGTTGGATAAAACAATTATGAGCTGGGATCATCCAAATCAGCGGTTCATTATGCAGAAACATATTGGTGATTTTTGTGATTGGAAACAAGAAGATGCATTTCAATTATCTTTGCAAAGACTAATTAAAGATCTAAAGAAAATTTAATTTTCTGAAATTAGGCTTATATGTAACTCAAGGGTGTCTTATTATATCTATTTTTCTTATGATTAGGTCTATCAATAAATAATTTCCAAAATG
This sequence comes from Candidatus Heimdallarchaeota archaeon LC_2, assembly GCA_001940725.1. Next base: position 24,948 of record MDVR01000029.1, read on the forward strand.
TAAATCGAATGCATAGTATTTGTTCAGCTTGCCTATTATCTAATCTTTTTTATGGATGTTGAAGATTATTACGCATATTTTTCAGCCAATCTAAGTAACACACAATTTTAAATCAACACAATCGATTTCTTTGAGGTCATTCTGCATTTGAGTGATGAGTATGATTTCTATTTCCGTTCTCCATCTATTGATTATTTCAATAAGTAAAGCTACTACTTAGATATACAATGATTCAGTACACATAAGTTCGCATAATATCAATACCCTTAGAACAAATCGATTGAAAAATAATCTCGGAAACAATCAAATAATTTCCAAATTAATAAGATCATTTCAGCGTATTATCAAGAAAATCTTAATTATGATCTCATAGTAGTAATTGTATATGAAACTGCAAAAACTAATAATATCTAATTTTCTGTCTTATGGTCCAGATCCGATCGAAATAAAATTTAGTGATTATACGACTATCATTGGACCTAATGGAGTCGGTAAGTCAAATATTTTACGATCTCTTCGATTATTGCTTCAGTTTGAAGATTATAGTAATACTGCTTATTTCAAGGAGTTATCAGGGATAAATAACGCTCATCCTAATTTGGACATAAGATTTTATTTTGATCTCTCACAAAATGAAATTCAATTAATATCTAATTATATTTATTTTCTAATTTTAGGTGGAATGTCAAAAAAACCTTCAAACGATCCAAATAGTATTATGTTAAATGACCTTAGATCATTAATTATCAAACCATTAAAAATTGAGCTAGAACAAATTTTTACTTCCCTTGTTATAATACTGCAAACTAATCAAGATGATACAGAAAGAATATTTAGAACCTCATGCGTGGAAATTAACGGCGAATTGATAGAAATAGGATATGATGGATTTAATAAATTGGATTTTAATAAATCAAGTAGTTATAATTCTAAATCTTATCTTACTTGTCTAATTGAAGAATTAATCAACATTGAGGAAAATGAAGAATTTCCAATACAGAATAAAGTTATGCCTGCATTTTATGATTTGATTCAGAAAATTGATGTTTTGAAATTCAAAGATAATTTTCAGTCATCAAATATTAGGGAAGTCCAAGAAATATTTAGAAATTATGAACTTTATATTGATAAATTAAATCGATTGAGAATTACAAAATACTCTGGTTTAGAAAATACTTCTATCAACCGCCTAATTAATTATATCCTCAAGAACACAATTATTATTTTACCTGAACATAGAGGCTTATTAGAAGATCGATCAAAAGATAATGATGGTGAAACTGAACTATCATTAAAAACTCTGGCAAATCTCTTGTTTCAACTTAAAATGGGTAAAATTAAAGAAAAGAGGAAACGTTTCGAAGAAATTCAAAAATTATTCCGTGATATGATGAAAATGGATATAGATATTTCTGTAGAAGAAAAATCAGAAGTTATTAGTGATATTGAAGGAAAAATCTTTCTTGATAAGGAAAAAATTGCGAGTAAATATGGAGATCACACAAAGGATGAAAAATTCGCGACTTTTGGCCTTCAAACAATAAATTATACTCTTCCTACTCTAGAAATCGATATTATATTCCGACAAATTGATAGTAAAGATAGTGAATGGTTTGGTTTAAATCATGCACCAGGTGGAGCTTATGAATTATTACTAGTACTCACAGCGAGTGTGGGGATTACTAATAAACTAATCTTACTTGACGAACCAGGAAGAACTCTACACCCGATTTTACAGATAAAACTTCGTGAACAAATTGCGAAAAGATTTATTAGTAATGATGAAATATCGACTCAGATTATTTTAATTACCCATTCACCATATTTAATTAATATTGAAAATCTAGAAAATATAATTAGATTATCGAAAAAATTTAATTCAACGTCTACACATTCTTTGATGAAAATCAATGAAAAAAGTATAGAAACAAATTTAAAACTTCAGCAGTTCATCAAAAACGTTAATGGAGAAAAGGTGTTTTTTGCAAAAGGTATCATAATTGTTGAAGGAATTACCGAGGTTATCTTGCTTGAAGAATTAGACAAATTAGAGGAGATTAACCTTGAAATTTCAAAAGAAGGTTGGGAAGTATTAAATCTTGATGGTAAAAATAATTTATACAAAGGTATTCTGATTGCAATATTATTGGATCTACCATGGTGCGCAATACTTGATTTTGATGCACTTGTGGAAAATGATAAAAATAAATATAATAATAATACAATATTTAAGGATTGTACCATAGGGTGGACTCATCAACAAATGGGAGATCATGAAGATATCCTTGCTAGTGATCTATTTTCAACAAATGTGAATCAGACTAGAGAATTTCTAAAAGGAGAAGATAACATTGAAAATAGAAAGCTTAGAATTAAACTTAAAGACAGTATTAATAAGTTACTTCCGAATATATTTGTGTTTACACAGGATGGAATTGAAAAAGTCATCAACAAACAAATTGATGGAATACAATTTAGTAAAAATGATATTAAAATTTCTAAAATTAGAAAGGTAACAGAATTGTTAATTCATCAAAAAAATAATGAAATACAAGATATGATTGAATTTATAAACAATCACATTTCATTGTAATACGGTTACTGACTTTAATTTATTTTATATTTATTTTAACCTTGAGTGAATTAATTACTGTTGGATTTTTTCTTTATCATCATAATATTTTCATATTATCAAAAAATATTGAAAATATGAGACTATGGCCTTTTTTGGATAGGAACGAACAAAAATGGTTGAAAACAATTTGTGATAATTATAACAAAACTGAATATGAGATTATCAAGGAATTATTAACTAACAACATTTCTTAATATCAACTGTTTACAATGTTATGTGCATATAGTGAGTATTCGCAGATCAACGGGTAACAAATCTAAAAAACGAAAAACCCCATCTCGGTTGAGTAGAGCTGTACGGAAGGGATGGGACACTGCCATGAATAAATCTGGTCTGAGGCATACTATCAGACGAATAGATGCACTTGCTGAATGGGATGAACCCAGCAGTCTCAATGAATCACTGACCGCGGATGTTATCTCTGGAATACCATTTATAGGATCGAGAAGGGCTATTACACAGGTTAAAAAACATAGATCCGAGAGCATAAGCACCAATATATTTGACGGGGTTGCTGAGTTCTTCACAGTGGCTGGAAGCACGGTGGCACTGGTATTTCCATCCAACACTATAATTTACACAAAGAAAGAGTATGTTCCAGAGGACTATCAGAAGAAAATAAAATATCTATAACATACTTACAAGTAATAAGATATGTGATTTCATTTCAGTGCTTCAGTTACTTTCTGCTTTTTGGAAATGCTTTGAAAAATGGTCTACAAATTTGATTTATATCAAAATTTTATCATTTATTTTCTTTAACAGTTGAATTGCTTCTTCATCCTCAGAATCCAATTTAAGAAATGATTCAACTTTCGCTTTTGCTTCTTTATAATCACCCATATTATATAGCACTTCACTCCAATAATAATATATTAGAATATAATTCCCATCTAACTCAATAACTTTTCTATATTTCTCAATTGCTTCTTCATACCTTTTTAATTCATTTAGAGTAATACCCCAATTAGTGTATGCTAAGACATCAAATGGGTTTATTTCAATTGCTTTTTCATATTTTGTAGATGCTTCATCAAATCTATTTAGTCTAGATAGTGTAACATCGATCCAGTCTATCTATCAAAATAAATGTATAACAATTATGCTTATGTCTAATAAATTAATCGTGAAGCACTATATTCAATGAATAATCTAGTTAAAATCTTTATGGATCTCGATAGATTCTTAAAAGTTAATGATTAGATGTTCTAGTGGGTTCTCGTTACAAGTTTTCATTAGAAAAAACATCAGAAATTTATCAAAAAACAATTCTTCCTCAATTTACAAAAGATTTGCCACAATCGGTTCTTAATTGTCACCGAGGAGTTTCTATGGACATTTGTCTAAATACGCTCTTACTCACCAGTTTAACTAATTCAAGCTTTCAGCAGGTTTATGATAAAATTGACAGTTATGCATATCTCGGTTTTACAGAGCTTGAACACATGCCACAAGTTCACTATATTCGCAAGACATTAATAGCATGGGAGAGCAAGGAAATCATTAAACGTCATCGTGTAATTCTCAAAGATCAGCTTAGGAAGCTGAAAACCACTAAGTTCTGGCAACAAACCCATTCGAATGAAGGAGTGGTATTGGCGTTTGACATCACTGAGAGAGGATATTTCGGATCCGAAGATGAGCACACTGTGTACAGCAAGGGTCGCACGGTAGCAAAGCGCTGTCATGCATATCTATCAATGCAGATTATGTGTCCAGGTCAGCGTTTGATTTTAGATGTGGAAGCAGTGTACACTCACAACAAACCCATTGGGAAGCTGATAGCAAAAATGCTCAGTCGTGTACGTAAGCAGGGGTTGAAGATTAAGCGAATTTATCTTGACCGAGGATTCTACCAGATTGATGTGCTGCGAGAACTTCGCAAGTATTATGCATCAGAGACCTTGATGCCAGCAATTCGAACAAAACGAGTAAAAGAGGCGATTGCTCAATGGCATCAAGAACATGGGTTCAAAGCAGGAATGCTGGAGATGCAGCTGGGAAAAGGTAAAAGCATTGAGCCATACATTTTAGTATTTTCACCATTAGACCCAGACAAACGGCAATCCATTCGAAGAAAGTCTCAGGGAAAAGAAGAGATACATAATTATTATTTATTTTTCTGCCTACTCAAACCACCAGAAGTGAGTGATCCGGTGGATATGGAGTTAGTTTTCAACAGGTTAAGCTGGGATTATCGCAACCGCTGGGGAATAGAAACGGGTTATCGGGTGCTGAAAACCATTTGGGCACAAACCACCTCCAAAGAGTATAGTTTACGGACCTGGTTACTGTGGAATGCAGTCATTCTGTATAATATGTGGGTATTGGGGAGTGTTGAGCTACAAGAGCAAAAAGGCATTCCTAATAGCTATGTATGCTGTGAGGGCAATAGTATAACCAAACCTAGAGTGAAGAAGATCCCTCGAGAACCCCATGAACGACCACGTCGTCCTTGGGTACCACGTTCGATTCAGAAATTGGATAGGTTTTTGGATGTGATTTTGATGGTTGCACTCAAATCGCTTCAAAGATTACTAGACCATCCACAAGATGATAATTTTGAGTTGATAAAATAATAAAAAACCGAGATAAGTTTAATGTAAGCGAGATCTGTAGCGAAAGCTAGCCTGAAGGGAATTGAGAGGGGAAATAATTAGTGATTATTACACGAATTTTGAGAGGAGAAGTGCGTTTAATCAGTTATTTACTAGAACGAATAGTCATTTTCTAGAAAGATAGACTGGATCGATTGATATACTTTTTTTGGGATAAGGTGCAGCTTCTTTAAGAATCGATTGATCGATATCGATGAATATCCGATGCGAATTATTCTAAATAATCATTTATAACGATGGGTAATTATTTCTTTTAAGAAAACATAGAATATGTTGAAGTGTGCAGATATGCTCCTAGAAGCCAAGAACATTTCTTGAAAAAATCATATAATTAAGATAAAATATATATCGATGGGCAAACTGTCGATTGTCATCGATTGATCGATCGAATATAGTTTCATAAAAGTAAATACAAATTTGTGGGATGGCCGATATGTCGTTTTATTTAGCCTTAGTCTTATTCCGTTCGAAGAGAGGTTTATGATAAAATACTTCTGTAATACAATTAACGCCAAGGCGTTCAATTATTTTATGTTCTTGGGTCTCCTCATATTGGAAGTACACGGATTTCATATTTTTTAGATTGGGAGTCTTTCTTATTAAATTTTCATTAAACAGACAATCAAGAGCGTACCGAGTTTCTCTATCCGTTGTCCCAAATAACGACGATAGCTGTTTGACCGTGTTCTTATGTATAGAAACAAGATATCGAGGTACGTTAAGGGATAAATCAGGTAATTCTGACATGTCAAAAGTAGTTGGTTGATTCTTATTTAAATTTACGCTTTATATTAATGAGAGTTCCTAGGTAAATTATTTTGATATAGTTGTTACTTTTATAATACAAGTAAATTTTATATAAGTAAAAAAATTCGACCGATCGATAGTTCGTAAATTCATCGATAAAAATCGATCGATCGATGCGATGATCATCGATACATGAAGGGTATTTTTGTCGTATTAGTTTCTTTTGGGACGTAGGTATTTGTACTCTTCATAAACACTCCAGGGATCTTTTGCAAATTCCGGGATTAATTTACCCAAAGAATCCATATTCCTCTCTAGTAGTAAATGATCAGGTGCATCCAATTCAAGCCAAATAGGATAAGGCAGTTTATCATAGGCTTCAAAAGAATGGTGAATTTTGACTATTGGGTCTGAATTCCCAACAAGAATTAAAGATGGAACCTTAACATGTTTCCAATATTTACTCACATTTTCTTTCCAGAAAACTTGTCTGGTTTGTTTTACGGCAATTTTCGGATCTATTTTGTTTAATCTTGACATTGCTTCGTTTCTTGAATCATCTGATTCTTCCCCTGGAACAGATAATTTCGCAAATGTTGGAGCTATATTTTTAATAGCAAACCCAACAAACCACACAGGTAGAAAGAAAGTTAATTTAATCGGAAAAGGCAAAGAAAAAGTACTCACAGGTGATATTAGAATTGTTCCATCAATTTGAGAAGCTAGCGGTAATTTTCCTGCAAATAATGCTGCGACAGACATCGTTCCAACACAATTACCTTGTAGAATCTTATTTGCTTTAGGATCCCCATTCTTTTTAGATATTTCATCATAGGTTTGAAAGGCATCGAAAACTAACGTACTAGCGTCTATCGCGCCTTGAATTGCATTTAACTGACCACTTTTTGGTGAATTTCCTTGTCCTCTTGAATCAAACGAAAAAATGTTCATATTTTTTGATAGTATCTCTGCATACCACTGATTTTTGTAATGTTCACTCATCCATCCATTAATTATTGCCATTGCTGGAGGAGTGTAATTTCGATTGATCTTGGTAAGCCATTTGGTTACAAAGTGCTGATGTGTCTTATCATTATGCAACCTATCATACAACTTCTTTGAAGGTGTACTAGCCATATATCGACTGATAAAACCACTTTTATGAAATCTTTGGTTAGGATTTTGCATTCAATGCGGTTATTTCAATGTTAATTGGTCGAAAATCATCGATGAATATTGATTGAAATATCAATTTTAACGATAAATAATCGGTTATTGTCGATGAGGGATTCATCGGATTTACTGGTGCATTACATAATTGAAATTCTAATTCGCTCTGAATCTTCTTTTATTATAGAGTACAAGACTTTAATAATTCATTTGTCAAGTAATTGTTTTTGTTTATTCAATCGGACTACCAATATTATTCTTCACACACCGATGTTTAAATTAACAATATAGTGTAAAAAATGTAATGTGAAAATGGGGTAATTTATCTTTTTTTAATGAACCCATCAGTAGGATAATTAGTTATATTTTCAATCGATTTATTTTCAATTAATTGTAAAACAATCTGGGCTATCTCTTCATCATTCATACCAAATTTATGACCGATTAAGACATAATGAAGGTCTACACCATTATTTTCCATATGTGAATTAATATGTTCTGCAATGTAGATATCTATCCCTGTTCTTCTTCTGACTATATTATCTTGTCCTAATAATAATTCAGAATTCTTTGATTTTAATGAGGTTTGGATTATTTCAGCAGCCATATCTTTGTAGGTGCTTTCCATATTTTCTAGTATTTTATCAAAATTGATCTCTCCTTCATCCAGATCAAATTTGTTCACTGCATCATTCCATTTTTGAATAATATAGGAATTTAATAATAGCAAATCATTTTTTCTAGTGAAAATTGGTTCATTCAATTTTTTTGATTTACCAAATTCTTCAATTGCAATGAATACTCTCTTGTTTCCAAATTCTCCCCATTCAGCGGATATCTCTCCCAAATTGACTGCCCCCTTATTCAATTTTAGCCAAACTTCATCGAGTTTAATTCCAGCATTAAATAGAAACCATCCCTTCCTACCAATAAATTTCCCTTGAAATTTACCCTTGTTGACCTGAGATTGAATAACTTTAAAGACAAGATCTGCATCAAAATTTGGTAACTTTTCTGTGAACATGATTGAAGGCGTATTCAAATCTAATTTATCTATCTCTTGTAATATTTTCTCTTCGGGAGATTTTTTTGAGAGTTTATTGAGAAATTTCATGTCGAGTCAAACATTATTATTAATCTTAATAAAATAAGGTTTTGGACTCAAATGTTAGATTGAATGGAGATGAATCATTTGGTACAATTTGAATCTTAACCATATTTACTTTATGTCATATTATCCATTAGTTTTTCTTATGGCGGAGTAATAATATTGCTGGAACCAATATTGTTCTTACAAAATAAATATCAATAACAATTGCGATAAATGTGATTAAACCAAATTGCTTTGTCAAAATAATGCTTCCAGTTGTAAGTGATAGAAATGATACTGCCATAGCAATACCTGATGTTCTTATTGCGGGACCTGACTTTTCTAGCGCGATGTTTATGGCATCTAAATATTCTCGCCCATTTTTCAATTCCTCTTCAATACGAGTGTAAATATAAATGTCAAAATCAACACCTAATCCCAAAAGAACAACAATTGCTGTGGTATTAATAACTAAATTAATTGGATTATTAAACACACTGCTCCAGATTAATGTACCGATTGCGAGGGCATAAATTGATCCCACAATTATTGTAAGCTCTAATCTAATTGGTACACTTAAAGATCGGAATTGATACCACAGAAATAGTGTAAGCAAAATCAGAGCCAAAGTAATTTGACTTGCTAGTTCACTTGTTACGCTTTTTTCAAAACTTAAATTTGATAATGTAAACCCACTCAAACCGATTCCCACAATATTGTCATTTGATTTTTCAAATTGCTTTACCAGATCAATTATTTTCTCTGTAGCACGAAGGGCTGTGATTGAATCAGGACTGTCCCCCAAGTAAACAATAACATAAGTTTCATTATCCTGTAGTGAAAATAATTGGTTTCTTACTAGTGAAAAGGTATACTCTTCTATCAAATTAATGGTTTGATTGAAATTAACCTCATCTCCAAAAGGATGGCTATAGGATAATACCTTGTTTACTCTACTTGTTTGTATAATGGATGTTGAGAGTAGAGAAACTTGATCAAACTGTAATTTTGTTAACGTAGTATTTGATAGACTTAGGAAATGGATTTTTACCAAGATCTTTGAAAAATAATTTGCAGGATAATGATCAGCAAATATCTGTGTTGCAGCTGCAGTTTGACCTTCATCGCCTATATAATCTTCTGCTGAAAGATTAGTTTCAGAGAAAATCACCACAGATAGCGAAATAATGAAGAGGATGATTCCAAGCAAAAGATATTTCTTATAATTTTGATAATTAACATTTAAGCCTCTCATTTTTACGGTATTAATATCTTGAAAATTGATTGATTTAAAAAATCCCTCTAGATTAAGATACAAAGATGGTAAAAGAAATCCCAGCAATACTAATTCAATAAGTATCCCTGCTGTTGCAATATAGGTTAATCCAACAATCATGCCTAGAGATGAAGTTGTTAATGGGAGGAATGTAAGGAAAATGGCGATACCCGATATATATATTGAATGTACCGCTGTTTTAGTGGAATTTATAACTGCAGTCTGATGATCATTTGTTAACCGTTCTTCTCTGAATCTAAATGCAAAGAATATACAGTAGTTAAGAGCCGCACCAAATAACAAAGAAGATCCTATACTCACTGAGACATCAACTAATACTATCGAATCAGGTACAAAGTAAACCAGTAATCCTTTTGCCGTTTGCGTCGTTGTCCAAGCAAGTGAAAGAGAGACAAGAATTAGCTTGATGTCTTTCAACCAAAATAATAAGATAAAAAATACAATTATTATCGTTAAAATATCAAGTCTATGAAATTCTTCATTTAAAATTTCACCCCTTTCTTTTTGATAATTAAGCAAAGACATAATTGCTAAATCGTAACTAAATTCATTTTGGGACATTTTTGAAATTTTATTAGTAAAAAAATTGAAGATATCATTCAATTCAGATTTAGAAATACCTGATTCTAATCGGTATTGTATGATTATAGAGGTTATTTCTGAACCATTTTCACTATTTGCTAAAGTAGAGCGAAGTAAATCATTGGTATTTTGTGTTAGTCCATAGGGTGTGTAGGTTCCTCTGATAAATGGAATTAACTTTTCTTGAGCCTTTGAAATATAATAAATTGCTGATCCACCGCCAAAATTGTCAATAATGAAATCAATTGCTAGTTGCTCTTGTGTCCCAAAAATTATCTCTGCAACACTTGAAGTAATAAATTGCTCATCCCAATTAGTCTCATTAGTGATTTTGTTAACAAATTGAAGTAAAATGTCTCTGAATTGGGGCTCTATTAAGCCACTTATCCAGTTATCAATATTCGTTTTCCAATCCTCCAATAAGAGGTTGTAGAGATCAAGACTTTCAGAGTTTTGAACCAGAAATGATTTTGTTTTGTTAAGAATATCGAGAGCAAGGTCCTCAATGAAAAATGCATTGATTACATTATTCAAAGTATATTCTACTTCTTCATAAGTAATTTCAAGGGCAAGCTCTGCGTAATTATCTGTTGAATTTTCTTTCAATATTTGGAAATTATTAATTAGTTCTCTAGTTCCGTTAAGTAATACAAAGGATGTGACATTTGCAAATTTAGTTATTGTGAATAGATTACTAAAGTAATTAATTAAGATCTCACTAAATTGATTAAATACATGAATTGGTTTTGCTTCGTTGGCTAACGTGCTCCTAGCAACACTAGATGCACGAATTTCAGTAAATAATTCAATTTCAATCCAAGATTTCACCTCATCTGAAATTATATTATTATCTCCATCAACAACAATCAATATATTATTTTTTAGAGAGCTAAAGGATGCAATCTCTTCATCATCATTAATATTATCTACTCGTAAATCTGAACCAAGAATTTCAGCGGTCTGCACACCATAGGGTATCATGGTTGCATAGATTAATCCACCTACTATTAAGAATATAAGATGATATTTTTCAATCAAGGAAATTAATCTTATTCGTCGTAGGTTTTGAAAAATCATCCTCTGATAATATGATGAAATAATTGTTTGATTAATCCTACCATATTGTAAGGCAGTAAGTTATAATTATTAATTTAAATTTATATTTATTTTATTTATTTTTAATTAATTTAGTTTTTAGCTAATTGAGTTTTAATATTTCCTTTTTCTAATGATTACGCCAAGTGAAAATATAGACATAATTGCGATGTACATGTCAAAACCTGGTACATCTAATCCGGGGATAACTCCTTCATCATCGCCTGGTGCACTATCTCCATCTGCAAAATCATATTCAACACCAAGTGTTATGTGAGCATTATCAAGTGTTATCAATTCACCTGATGCTAAACTCACTGAAGCAGAAGTTGAGAAATCTAGAAGCGTTAATGCTCCATTATGGTCATAAATCATTTGGTTTTCAGTTGATGCTGAAATGCTGATGGTGGTTGGAGGCGCGTCCTCTAACTCTAAAGGTCCAGATGCGTCTACACTGGTAGAGGAAATAACTTCATATCCACCATTTTTCTGTCGGCCTTCATATAACATACTAACAGTAGCATCAACATCACTGACATTAGACTGAAGTACCAACTGATCTATTAATAGCGATTCATATCCCTCTACAACTGCAGATAGGGATAAATCAAATGATTCATATATTTCCCAATCTTCTGTTATTGCAAAACCGGGTCCAGAAAAGATTCTTTTCAAGTTTTCTTGAGTTCTAAAGAAGTCTGTGTTATTACCTCCAACAGCAAGTCTTGGTAATTGATAATTAAGAGTACCAAATCCTGTTAACCATGTGTTAGACTCAATGGGAATCATTGCTCCAGTATCAGAATCCCAAGTAAAACCAGTTACTCTGTAGTAAAGCCCATCGATTTCCTTTACTGTCATTTCGATTAAAACTTGGTTTAGTAATGTGTCAATCTGAGCTTGTACTAGCTGTGCACCGGCTGAAATATTTGCTTGAATTCCTGGATCAAGATTAGCCATACTTAAGTCAAAGCCTATATCATCTATGCTGAGAGACCATGTGTCATCTACTTGTAAAACCAATGGTTTGAATTCTTTCTTTTCCAATGCAAGCTTCATATCGATTTTACCATCTGCAACATCAATATGTGCTTCAACAGATTGAAGTAAACCATCTGCTTTACTCCATGTTGCGGCAATATCAATTGATTCAGATGATGTTGAATTTACAAAAGTTCCCTCAATAGTAAATTCTGCTGCATCGCTAAAAACTGATGCTGATCCACCTGGGGCGCTGCTTATAGTAGTAGCTAATTCATTCATTATTGCTTCATGCATTGCCCAATCATCATTCAAGATTAAAGGTAATGGTAAAACTGAACTTGGAAAATTAGTTACATTTAATACAGATATTGTCGCAAATTGCAGGGGGACTGGAAAACCTGCCCCCGCTGGTAAAATGACATCTTGAAGAGTTCCAGTATCATCTGGAACCGATAATGTAATGGGTGAACCTAGAATTGCACCTGTAGAAATATCTACCGTTGGTACTGCTTCAGTAAGGAATGTAGTACCATCATAATAGGTAACTGTGTCCTCACCAACTTTCAATACCTTAGCATAGATTTGGGAACCAACAAATGTACCTGCAATTGAACCATTTTCATCCCCAGGGATTAAAACCCCAAGATCTGTGAATTGTTCCACAGTATACCATATGGTATCTCCAGCTTGAATTTCATTGATTGTTCCTGCTTGTGTTGATACAAGTGGATTAAAAAATACAAATGAACCAAAAGCAAGAAAAACCATGATTAACAAAGCTTTGTAAGATTTGTTTATTTTCATTATTTTTTCCTCTTTATAGAACGTTCCAACTAAGTTGGACTATCTAATAAGCTAGTATCAAACTAATTTATATAGGTATTTGAAATCAACAATACTAGAAATTTTTCTTTCTTTGTTTATGAGTATTAAAACATTAAATCTAATGTTAATTTAATCAAAATAAAGAATTTAGGCATCATTAAACATTTACTGAGAGAAATTAGATTAAGATAAAATATGATTTATTAAGATAGATTAAATTAATACTTTGAGAGTACTGGTGATAACTTTTGCAATCTCTAAACTAGGCTTTGGTCACTTAACTAGACAATTTGCGTTGTGTGAGGCGATTCGCAGTTTAGATGATTCTATTAATTTTCAATTTATAATATCCGATAATCAATATTCATTTTTTAAGAATTATTTTGCTGAAAATATTATCCTGACCGATACCTCGTTCTTTTCCCCATGTATTACTTTATCAAAAGCTGATACAGTAGATATTGATTCTAGCATATATTCATTCCAAATGGCAATTGATTTTGATACCCAAATTAGGAACGATTCAGAGTGGGGTCGAGTGCTTGAAAATACAGACTTATTGATAAATGATATTGAATTTTTTCATAATTCAATTGCTCGTAAAATGAATATTCCAACTGTAAACATTTCAAATTTTACTTGGAGTGATCTATTGAAACCTTATGCCAATTCTCGTTTAACTCGTGATATAATGAATTATGAACGAATGGTTGATTTTAATATTAAATTGCCATTAGCTACAGCTTGTGAAAGTTATGATGATGACTTCGAAGAATTAGGATTGTTAGCTAGAAAAGTAGATACCAATAAATTGAATAAACTCAAAAGATCTATTAATACAACTACAGCGAGGATATTAATTACATCAATTAATATTAATAGCTCTTATCAAATAAATGAACTCATTTCAATCCTAACTCTAGATTATTTGGTGATGGTGCCTGAAAAATTATTTTTAAATTTAAACTTGGCAAAAGAAAATGATAATCTTCATGAACGTTCCAACTAAGTTGGACTATCTAATAAGCTAGTATCAAACTAATTTATATAGGTATTTGAAATCAACAATACTAGAAATTTTTCTTTCTTTGTTTATGAGTATTAAAACATTAAATCTAATGTTAATTTAATCAAAATAAAGAATTTAGGCATCATTAAACATTTACTGAGAGAAATTAGATTAAGATAAAATATGATTTATTAAGATAGATTAAATTAATACTTTGAGAGTACTGGTGATAACTTTTGCAATCTCTAAACTAGGCTTTGGTCACTTAACTAGACAATTTGCGTTGTGTGAGGCGATTCGCAGTTTAGATGATTCTATTAATTTTCAATTTATAATATCCGATAATCAATATTCATTTTTTAAGAATTATTTTGCTGAAAATATTATCCTGACCGATACCTCGTTCTTTTCCCCATGTATTACTTTATCAAAAGCTGATACAGTAGATATTGATTCTAGCATATATTCATTCCAAATGGCAATTGATTTTGATACCCAAATTAGGAACGATTCAGAGTGGGGTCGAGTGCTTGAAAATACAGACTTATTGATAAATGATATTGAATTTTTTCATAATTCAATTGCTCGTAAAATGAATATTCCAACTGTAAACATTTCAAATTTTACTTGGAGTGATCTATTGAAACCTTATGCCAATTCTCGTTTAACTCGTGATATAATGAATTATGAACGAATGGTTGATTTTAATATTAAATTGCCATTAGCTACAGCTTGTGAAAGTTATGATGATGACTTCGAAGAATTAGGATTGTTAGCTAGAAAAGTAGATACCAATAAATTGAATAAACTCAAAAGATCTATTAATACAACTACAGCGAGGATATTAATTACATCAATTAATATTAATAGCTCTTATCAAATAAATGAACTCATTTCAATCCTAACTCTAGATTATTTGGTGATGGTGCCTGAAAAATTATTTTTAAATTTAAACTTGGCAAAAGAAAATGATAATCTTCATATTATACCTTCGGAATATCTTGAATTTCAAAATTATATTCAAATTGCCGATCTTGTAATTGGCAAAGCTGGTTATGGAGTTGTTTCTGAATGTTTATCTTCTGGCACTCCATTATTATACTGGATTGTAAAAGATATAGTAGAGAGTACACCACTCTCCAATGGAATAATTCAGTCACAAATGGGTGAAAAATTGAAATTATCCATGTTCGAAGTAATAGATCAAATTCTATTATTAATTAGAGGAAAATATCATTCAACAGAGATAAAAAATAAAGTGATTGCCAAACGAATTCTAGAATTCTTATAAATCAGATTTATACCAATTAAAAGTGCCGTCCTGTTGATCTTGTATAGTGTATTGTTGTTTCTGAAGATGGTTTCTAATCTTATCAGAGTCTTCCATTTTATCCTCTTCCTTCAGCGATTTACGAATAGATAATAAATCATTTACATGAATAACTTCTTCCTTGGATAGTTTTGTGAATGGTATGCCAAGCACATCCATCATAATTTCAAATTCTCTTAGATGGAGTTTAACCGAAGAAGAATCTTCTGCTTTACGCGCTTGGTCCAATCTGTTTGAAATTGTATTAATTTGTGCTATGGCTAAAGGTGTGTTTAAGTCATCAGCTAAGGCTTTATTGAATTTATCCATCAAATTTGATTTTTCATCAATTGTATTAAAGTCCAAATCTACCTCTTTTTCAACTAAGAACTGTAATGCGAAATGATAATTTCGTATTAATCTATTATATCTCTTTTTTGTGGACGATGCCTGCTTATGAGAAAAATCTCCTTGAGTTCGATAATGCAATTGAGCAAAAGTCATTCTGACAGTTCCTGGACCTACTTCATCAATGAATTTTTCCAAGGTGACGAAATTAGATTTTGATTTACTCATTTTTTCTCCATTGATAGTAATAAACGCACTGTGTAACCATATATTTGCAAATTTCTCACCTGTTGCACCCTCACTTTGAGCAATCTCATTTGTATGGTGAACTGGAATGTGATCAATTCCACCAGCATGAATATCAACTGTATTGCCAAAATATTTCATCACCATTGATGAACATTCAAGATGCCATCCAGGATAGCCTATGCTCCACGGGCTTGTATATTTCATAATATGTGCTTTAGGTGCTTTAATCCATAAAGCAAAATCTCCAGGATTGCGTTTGCCTTCAATAACTTCGATTCTTGCTCCCGCCTTCAGATTACTTAAATCAAGTTTAGCAAGTTTACCATATTCTTGAAATGTAGATATGTCATAATAGACTGAACCATTTGATTCATAAGCATGCTCTTTATCCAATAATGTTTGTACAAGATCAATCATTTCGATTACATGACCCGTTGCACGTGGTGCAATACTAGGCCGTGCGATATTTATTTTATCCATATCTCGGTAATACTCATAGATTTTACGATCAACCAATTCCATAGGGTCTTCCTGTAGTTCTTTTGCTCGTTTTACAATCTTATCTTCTCCAGAATCTTCATCATCAGTTAAATGACCAACATCCGTGAAATTTTGAATGTGCTTCACGCCGTAATTAAAGTGTTTAAGAGTTCTAACTAAGACATCCCATACGATGTATGTCTTGGCGTTACCTACATGAACATCTTCATAGACCGTTTGTCCACAGGAGTAAAAATTTACTTCACCAGGTTTAATTGGAGTTAGAACTTCCTTTTTCCTTGTTAAGGTGTTAAATAATTTAATTTTTACCAAATCTTCTTTCATGTGAAATTACCTCAGTGTAACAAATTATGCAAAGACAGTTCTAGACGATTACGTGCCTTTAAATATATCCAGTTAAGACTCAATTTAGTTAGAGTATGAAATGAATATTTCTGAGTTAAATTATAACTCAGGATTGAAATTGGAGTTCAATAAGGAACAGTTTCAAAAAATTTTAAAATAAATTTACGAATAGTTTACTATAAATAAGTTAGGGATTCAATTAAATTGATTAAACAGTGTATTAGACATTAATAATTAACTTTTAAAAAGGAATGGTCGAAAATTATGGAAACATTTATAAATAAGTTATCTCAAAAAAAGTTGTTAAGACCGATCCAATAAAATTCCGGTCAAATTTTTTTTAATTGAACAGGGTGGATAATTATTTCAAGAAAAGTTATTAATCAAACTAAGTCAGAATCAGTGGGAAAGAAAAAGACAACAGAACCTATTGTTCACAGATGCCCGGATTGTGGTTCAAATTCTGTGATTCAAGATTATCAAAGAGGTGATACAATTTGTAGAGATTGTGGGACTGTAATTGAAGATTCTTTAATTGATGATGGACCAGAATGGAGAGCATTTACTAGTGACGAAAGATCAAAAAGATCTCGTGTTGGTAGCCCCACAACGTATACCGTTCATGATAAAGGTTTATCAACTCAAATTGGATGGGAAGATCGAGATGTTTTTGGCAAGAAGCTCAGCCCAAATCAAAGATCACAAATTTACAGATTACGTAAATGGCATATAAGAACTAGAGTTCACTCACCAATAGATAGAAATCTCGCACATGCAATGTCTGAATTAGATCGTCTAGCATCACAACTTGGATTACCAAGATCTGTCAAAGAAACTGCTTCAGTAATTTATCGTAACGCAATTAATAGAAGACTAATAAGAGGTCGATCAATTGAGGCTATGATTGCAGCATCAGCTTATGCAGCTGCGAGACAAAGACGTGTCCCTCGAACACTGGATGAGATTGCTAGAAATTCAAGAATTACAAAGAAAGAACTTGGAAGATGTTATCGATTAATGATACATGAATTAAATTTAAAGATTCCTCTTGCTAATCCAACAGATTATATTGTAAGATTCGCAGCTGAGTTAAAAATTACTGGTTCAACTGCAAGAAAAGCCATAGATTTAGTGAATGAAGCCAAACAGAATGGTCTTACTGCTGGAAAAGATCCAACTGGATTGGCCGCAGCAGCCATTTACATAGCAGGTATTTTGGAAGGAGAACGACGAACTCAAAGAGAAATTGCAGAAACTGCTACAGTTACTGAAGTTACAGTAAGAAATAGATATAAAGAACTAGTAAGGAAATTAGAAATTTCTATAACAATCTAAAATTTAATTCAAAATAAATTCTTCAATTATGTTGTAAGCCACTCAAAATGTCCATTTGATTGGGAATAAGCATAGCTATTTAGTAATTTTTCTTCCTGTGAGTAAATATCAAATATTTCGTCATATTTAATTATTTGTGAGTATCTCCTATGTTCAAACATAAGGAGGAAGAGATCTTCGTTTAAGTCTTCAGGCATTTTAAATGATGTTACCTGTGCATATTCCATCATTTTCAAAATTGGTCGGATGATATCTCGTAATTTGTAAATGATATTGTCGTGGATAATTTTAGTAAATCTAAACAATTTAACAATTTCCTCCAATTTTTCAAATGAATTAAAAGCATTGAAAATTGATGATTTATGATACTCGTCAATAAAAAACAGGTCAGGTAAATCATTGTAGTAGAATATAGTTTTAGGAAAATTTTTGTCCATAGAATTTACATTGAGAAGAATTAATGATATCGAAACATACATAGGACGAATTGAATGGAAATACTCAACAAGAAGATTTGTATCGGTACAATTTATGATCCTCTCTTTAAGAATTGAGTTTATATCATCATCAAGATGATTCAATTTTTCATAGTTAATGGACAGTTCCTCGATTTAAGCCATGATAACTATAGTCTTTATTCTATATTAACATGATGAGAAATTCATCAGCGTATCGAATATATTAGATGGGATCAATTCAATAAATTGTTGATTTCGCTTAGTATTAAACAAGAATTTTAATTCTTGCTCCATTTATTATCCTTAGTCACTTTACTGACTTTTAACAATTTATTGCAAAATTCAATAACATTTATTCTAAAATAAAATTAGAGAAAGTCTCAAAATTTGGGGAAACTGTATCTGGCTTGGGTAGGCCTCTAAAATCAATCGAATCAAACTTTTCTGTTATCCAGCAAGATGGAATATTTGCATTATTTGCTCCTGCTATATCGGAAGTTAAAGAATCCCCAACTACAAATGCTTCTTCATTCTTTGAGGATAGTCTCCGTAAAGCTGTTTCGAACATGACTGGTGAAGGTTTTGCATGTTCAACATCCTCAGAAGTAATTACTCCATCAACAATAGATTCTAATCCAACTTTGTTAATTCGTTTTCTTTGCACTTCACGGATCCCATTTGTCGTTATCATTATCTTATATCCTGCATTTTTTAATGATTTAATAACAGAAATGGTTGAATTTGATATTGTTGTATTTTTAACAAAAAATTTTAGATATTTAGAATCTATAACTAAGGGGTCATCATTGAAGGGTACTTTTTCACTCATTATTTCAAATCTTCTTTTTCTAATTTCTGGAATGGACATTTTACCTTTTTCTAATAATGGCCATAATTTGTTGTTTATATCGGTATATAACTTACCTATTCCAGGGTATTGCTCTATATCTAATTGATACCAACTAAAAAGGTCATTTAATGCTAGATTTTCACAGGTTTTATAATCAACTAAGGTATCATCAAAATCGACTAAGAGTGATCTTACTTGATTAATTAGATAATTATGAATTAAATATTTGTCAGTAAGAAAATGCATTTGATGGTAATCTAATAAATCCAAATTCCATAAAGAAGCTAGTGATTAATTATTAATTAATAGAACAATTCTGATTTATCCATATTTGTAAATATATCGAAATATTAGGTTAAGACTTGAGAACTTAAACTAACATTATTTAATAGATTTACACTTATATCGCTTGTGAAAAATCTTGAAACATTACCGACTCGTCAGTTTCAAGATGAAATATTTGCATGGTGGAAAAATAATAAAAGAGAATTTCCTTGGAGACAAACAACAAATCCATATCACATACTAGTGAGTGAAATGATGTTACAACAAACTCAAGCAACTCGAGTAGTACCCAAATACAATCTATTTATTACTGAATTTCCTGAAATGTCTGAGCTCATCAAAGCTAGTAACGCTAAAATTCTTAAGTTATGGTCTGGATTGGGATACAATAAAAGAGCATTATGGTTAAAGGAAATAACTAAATCTATTGGAAATATCAATAATTTTCCTAAATCACCAAACGAGTTGACAAATTTTAAAGGAATTGGAAGGTATACGAGTAATTCTATTCTGATTTTCGCTTTCAATTATAATTTGTGCGCTGTAGATATAAATATCAAGAAGACCCTATTAAATTTTAATTTCATTAATAGGAATACAAATGAAAATCAAATTTATGAAATTTGTAAACAACTTTTGCCACAAGATCAATCTAGTGATTGGCATAATGCGTTGATGGACTTTGGTGCACTGAAGCTAAAGA
>MDVR01000030.1 GCA_001940725.1 Candidatus Heimdallarchaeota archaeon LC_2
AAAGTATTTGGAATGTATCCTGAGAAAGGTTCATTACAACCCGGAACTGACGCAGATATTGTTATTTTTGATCCAAATATGACAGTAACCGTTGACCATAATAATATGGAAACAAATTGTGATTGGAGCCCCTATCAAGGAAAAACCTTCAAAGGTTATCCAAAAACTACAATTTTACGAGGAAAAGTCATTGCCCAAGATGGGAAATGTGTTGGAGAACAAGGATTTGGTACATTTATTAAACGTGGTTCTTCTGGTGACTTTGGTCAATAAATAAAATTGAAATATGCTTTCTACAATAATCAAGGCTCATAAAAAGTCTGATGTATAAAACCCAAACAGAAAATATGATTTATCCTGTTATCTGTTAAAACCTAGTTAGATGGTACATTGTATGTGAAATTCTCCAATTTTCTCTATCTTCAATTTTCCATATCTCCATATTTATGAATACAAGATAAATTAGCTTTTCATACAATGGTTGATAAATTAAAGAACTACGTTAATGGTGAATGGGTTGAACCCAGCACAACTAATTATACTGAGGTTACAAATCCAGCTACACTTGAGGTACTAGCTCAATGTCCCGATTCTACCACTTCTGATCTTGACATGGCAGTAAAAGCTGCAAAAGAAGCTTATGTTGATTGGAGACAAACCCCTGTATTGTCTAGAGTTAGATACATGCATCGTTTCAAGGAGCTTTGCGAAGAACGATTTGAAGAGATTTCGGCCATTTGTGTCAAGGAAGCAGGAAAGACTCTTGACGAAGCCAGAGGTGAAATCAGAAGAGCTATTGAGAGTATAGAATATTCGTTTTCAGTCCCGAGTATCATGACCGGTTTCAAGGTTGAGGATATTTCAGCTTCAATCGATGAAACTGCAGAAAGACAGCCATTGGGTGTTTTCGCTGCAATTACTCCATTTAATTTCCCATTCATGGTTCCATTGTGGTTCCTTCCAACAGCAATTGCTTGCGGGAATACATACATCATGAAACCTTCTCCCCAGACCCCCCTAAGTATGCAGATTTGTTTCGAAATACTTGATGAAATTGGTCTGCCTGAAGGTGTGGTCAATCTAGTTCATGGTGGTGTTGAAACTGCTAATGCTGTTCTCGAACATCCAGATATCGTTGGTATCAGCTTTGTTGGATCCAGTAAAGTAGGTAAAATAATCTATGAAAAGGGTACAGCACACGGAAAACGAGTTCAGGCTCAAGGTGGGGCAAAAAATTACTTGGCAGTCTTCCCCGATGCTAATATTGATTCTGCTGTATCAAATATTTTGGGAAGTGCATACGGATGCGCTGGTCAAAGATGTTTAGCAGGGTCTGTTGTAGTTGCAGTGGGAGATGTCTATGATGAGTTCAAAGATAAATTACTTGAAAAAGCGAAGAACTTGGTTGTAGGAAATGGCTTGAATGAAAATTCTCAGATGGGATCAATCATTTCTGAAGTATCTAAACAACGAATACTCGGTATGATTGAGCAAGGCGTATCCGAAGGTGCCACTCTATTATTAGATGGAAGAGGTGTTAAAGTCGAAGGTCACGAAAGCGGTGCGTTTATTGGTCCAACAATCTTTACTGATGTTGAACGAGGATCTATGCTTGCAAAAGAGGAAGTATTTGGTCCTGTTTTGAGTTTAATGAGAGCACCCGATTTTGATACTGCAGTTGAGATGATCAATGAAAGCAAATATGGAAATGCAGCCTCAATCTTTACCAATAATGGTGGTTATGCCCGTGAATTCAAATACCGTGTGGATGCAGGAAATATAGGTGTAAACATTGGTGTAGCGGCACCCTCAGCTTCTTTCCCCTTCGGTGGAAAACGTGAATCTTTCTTTGGAGACCTCCACGGGCAAGGAGAAGACGGTGTTAGATTTTTCACCGATATCAAAATTGTTATTGAAAGATGGCCCTAGTGGTTGAATTATTCAATTATAACCCGATTTGCGTATTCTAGAATTTCTTCAAAGAATATATGCATTCTATCGATAGATTGGTCACATCTCAATTCAAGAGTATCTATGTCAAAGAGGAAAGTGGATAGATCAAATTTATAATCTTTATCGAAAAGACTAGAGTCAAGTCTCAAAGCCAACCGATCTATAAATAGCCTTCTCATTCCATCAGTAAAGATTTTGTGCAGCTTCATTTTCTCGATAAAATCTTTATTTATATCAAATTTCAGATTAGTAATCTCTGTAATTTTGTTCGACTGAATAGAATGAAATAACCCGATAAAGTCTACCTGTGGTTTATTGTTTATAATGTTGATTACGTTGATTTTACTATCAATCCCTATTGATTCCAGGTTTTCGACCAATCTGACTGTCGAATTATCTATAGTTATGTTATCTTTATTCTGAACAAACTCGTTCCCAATCATCGCAAAACCTAATTTCAAGGTTCTCAGATCAGTAAGGTTGAGATTTGTTTGGGCATAAGAAAATAAATTTTTACATATCGTGAGAGAATCTAAATTTAGATTTCTGAATAGATTATTTGGAAATTGATTGATATAGCAGTTCTCAAATGATATTGAAACCAAATTACCTTTTATAAGTTGAAAGAAATCACGATCAATAACTCCTGTGATAATTAAATTCTTACAAGAAAAATGAGTGATTCTTTCTATATCAATATATTTAGAAAGCCTAATAAACAAATCAGAATTCAATTCAGCTATTGAGAATTCTCTACCTCGAGAAAAATCAATTTTAATTTCGAGTCGATCATCACCTTTATTCGATTTATGAATGAGACAATATCGACGGATAATGAAATCATTATATAATCTGGGATCGGCCTTTAGTTCTTGTAGGATAAGTTTGTTCAATAGAGGTTCCTTGATCATATTTCGAGAAATGTTGTTTAATATAATTCCATTTGATTCGCAATCAGAAAGAAATTGCTTTCCTGGGAGTTGAATTGATAACGTGTCTGCATGGTAAGCATTTATCAACTTATATCTCTCTCAATTAATATCAGTAAACACCCTATAAAAACCACGCCGAGAATAAATAATAAATCGATTCAGGCTTTTTAGAAATAGATTGTAGATCGATCGTCATTGAACGTTGGCCTTAATAAATCATCAACAATTAGACAAAAACCGAATTTATTCCTCAGCTAACAGCTAACAACACAGATTAATCACAAATATTACTAAACTAAATTAAGTAAGTATTCAACTAAAAGACTATGAAACAAATTTTATTAGATCTACCGACGAACATTATAACCCCAAGATTAATTCTGAGGCCTTATCGTATCGGTGATGGGAAAGAATATTTCAATCTGTTACAATCCAATCGAACTCATTTAGAAGAAGTTGTAGATGAATTAAAGAAATTTGCAAACGAAGAGGATGCAGAAATCTTCACCCGAAATCTAATGGTAGATTGGATTGCAAGAAAACGGTTTGTGCTTTCAATTCTTGACAATGCAAATGAAAATTTTATTGGACAAATTTGGATTGAACCAATAGAATGGAAAAACCGAATCTTCGAAATTGGATATTTCATAAATAAGAATAGTGAAGGAAAGGGCATGGTAACTGAATCAGTACAATATTCAATTAAATTTATGTTTGATTATTTAGATGCAACCAAAGTCGAAATACATACAGATCTAACTAATACTAAAAGCCAAGCTGTTGCCGAAAGATGCAATTTTAAGAAGGAGGCTCAAATTAGGAATCGAGTATCACTCAATAATGGTGAAACAACTGATAGACTGTATTACGGATTATTACGAGAAGAATTTACATCAGAAACTTACGAATTTTTATCTAAATGAATTACGAACTTTCATTAAAATTTCAGAAATTTAAGCTTCCCAGATCTGTCAAACTTCGTATTGTTTATGTAATTATTATGAATTTAACAAATTCAATGAACGGATTTTCACTAAATCAATTTGGTTCTGTTATGAAATTCGCAATAGATCTGGAATCAGATCTAGCAGAATATTACCAAAACTCAAAACTCAGTGGAAATCAGCAAGTCTATAAGGAAGAATTTGCCATCAGGGTAACAGCTTCACTTAAACGAAAAAAGAATATTGAACGTTCAAGACGTGAGAATGTTACAGAAATTACTCTTGAACCTATTGAAGGTCTAAATTCTGATGATTATAAATTGAATTTTTCAGATTTTTCTGTTGATGGTATAAACAAGAATGAAGAGATTGCAATTAAATTTTTTTCAGAAGCAGGTCCTAAAATAAACGTCTTAGAGACAAGAAGAGTATTCAAACGTTGCTTGAAGGAACACTCAAACCTTAATACTTTGTAGTGTATTACTATTAACATAAAGAGGTACTATTAAAATGAACAGTGAAGAACTCGTAAGGAAAAACAAAGAATTTACATTAGCAAGCTGGAAAGCACAAGCAACATGGAACCCGATTACAACTGTAAGAGCAGAAGGAGTATATTTCTATGGAGCTAACGGTGAGAAATATTTAGATTGGGCATCCCAGTTGATCAACGTGAATATTGGTCATGGTAATGAAAAAGTCATTAAAGCAATTCAAGATCAAGTTGCAAAATTGTGTTATGTTGCTCCTTCAGTCGCTACAGAACCCCGAGCACGACTAGGGGAACTATTGAATGAAGTAACACCTACTGGATTATCAAAATCATTCTTTACAACAGCTGGAACCGATGCGGTAGAAAATGCTATCAAAATAGCCCGATTATACACCGGAAGGCGAAAAATCGTTACCCGTTATAGATCATATCACGGTGCCACAGCAGGATCCATGACCGCTGGAGGAGATCCAAGAAGGTTAGCCAATGAACCTGGGATTGAAGGAATTGTGAGAATTCACGGTGCTGATCCTCTACGAAGTCCAATTTATAAAGGTCGAACCGCTGAAGAAGGTGATGCTATCATTGCTGATTTGTTGGAACAGACGATAAATTTTGAAGGTCCACAATATGTAGCGGCTATTCTTCTGGAAGGGTACAGCGGTACTTCAGGTATTTACCAACCCGGTGCTACATTTTGGAATCGGGTTCAAGAAATATGCGAAAAATACAATATCTTGTTGATTATTGACGAAGTAATGTCTGGTTTTGGTCGTACTGGCAAGTGGTTTGGTATAGACCATTATCCCAATGTCAAGCCAGATATGATGTGTTTAGCTAAAGGTATAAACAGCGGCTATATCCCCCTTGGTGCAGTGGTGGTATCAGATAAAATTGCAGATCATTTCGAGAATAATGTTTTATGGGCTGGATTAACCTATTCAAGTCATGCTTTAGCGTGTGCGGCAGGCGTTGCTACAATCGAATACATGAAAGAGACGAATTTAGTTGAAAAAGCTGCAGAAATGGGAAAATTCCTTAGAAGAGAATTGGATAAGTTGAACGAGAAACATAAATCTGTGGCTGAAATTAGAGGTGAGGGAATGCATCAAATCATTGATCTTGGATATGAGAATGGTGAACCTTTGAGTCCATTCAATGCTCCTCCAACTGAACCGATGCAAAAAGTTGCAAAAGTCTTAACTGATAATAATCTCATAACCTTTGTCAAATGGAATACGATTTATTGCTGTCCACCACTAATTATCACAGAAGAGCAAATTTTGGAGGCAATTGCCATATTGGACAAAGCCTTGGATGTAGCTGATAAATTTGTATAAATTTTGGTAAACTTTATCGATCTTCCCAATCTGGTACATCTTCATTGATTGAGTAGAAGAAAACAAAAGTTCCAGTTTTTCCCATCCATTTGAATTTCGACGAGATTTCCTCACTTTTGTCTTCATAATCAAAATTTTTCATAGAATCAATATAATTTGCAAAAGACCCATTCTCTTTCACAATTTTAAGAAAAGTCTGAGCATTTTCGACTGTTGCTTTGATTTTCCTTGGATTTCTTACAATAAGGGGTGATTCTAAGGCATTAACGATATCTGCGTCGGACCATTTTGAAATGATAATCGGATCAAAGTTGGAAAATACTTCTTTGAAACCCTCCCATTTCCTTTCTATGACTTCGAATGAAAACCCTGCTTGAAAAACGGATCTTGTAATAACCTCAAAATAACCTTTATCATCCTTTGGCTTAATTCTATTTGGAATGATTACTCCACCAGGCATAAGTGTTTACTTTATATCTGAAATATAAGATTATTGGAGTAGGATTATCTCTGTTAGTGACATTAAATAAGTCAACCTTGCCAATATCTTAATTTAGTTTGTATTTAAAAAGGAATTAGATGCCTTCAGAACTGCAATTTGAAATATTCAGTGTATATCCAAATGACGCAATGAAACCCAATGTGTTAACTGAATATAAATTTAAATTTGGGTCTATTGCGGGTTGTGTTGGAAACGAGATTAATCGAAAAAAGAAACCTGGGATTAATGAAGACGGTGGAATGGTTATTGTTACTGAAACCAAAATCTTATCACTCATGATTGATGGGCATTACTCAAGGGATACCACAGATATACTACTTAATGTTTTCAAACAAAATATCGAAGAAAATACTCAACTAATAATCAATATAATTTGCAAAAGACCCATTCTCTTTCACAATTTTAAGAAAAGTCTGAGCATTTTCGACTGTTGCTTTGATTTTCCTTGGATTTCTTACAATAAGGGGTGATTCTAAGGCATTAACGATATCTGCGTCGGACCATTTTGAAATGATAATCGGATCAAAGTTGGAAAATACTTCTTTGAAACCCTCCCATTTCCTTTCTATGACTTCGAATGAAAACCCTGCTTGAAAAACGGATCTTGTAATAACCTCAAAATAACCTTTATCATCCTTTGGCTTAATTCTATTTGGAATGATTACTCCACCAGGCATAAGTGTTTACTTTATATCTGAAATATAAGATTATTGGAGTAGGATTATCTCTGTTAGTGACATTAAATAAGTCAACCTTGCCAATATCTTAATTTAGTTTGTATTTAAAAAGGAATTAGATGCCTTCAGAACTGCAATTTGAAATATTCAGTGTATATCCAAATGACGCAATGAAACCCAATGTGTTAACTGAATATAAATTTAAATTTGGGTCTATTGCGGGTTGTGTTGGAAACGAGATTAATCGAAAAAAGAAACCTGGGATTAATGAAGACGGTGGAATGGTTATTGTTACTGAAACCAAAATCTTATCACTCATGATTGATGGGCATTACTCAAGGGATACCACAGATATACTACTTAATGTTTTCAAACAAAATATCGAAGAAAATACTCAACTAATAAATGTTCAAGTTGAAGATTATAATTTCCTTAAAACATGTAATTGGTACACAAGAAGAGTTCTTGAAGAATTACAAAAACAGGATTCAGAAGGAGAGGCCAGTTTCATGATATCCTTAATAGACTTACAAAGTAATCGTTTACTCCTCTATTCTGTAGGTGATGTAATGCTATTTATCGCTGATCCTATGAGGGGATGGGCACCATATTATCAATTGGGTCAAAGACATTATTATGAATGGATTAACAAGATAGGAATTGCAGGATACCATTTTGATTCAATCGAGTATAACCCTACTATGTCAATTATAATTACAACTGATGGATTAATTGATGATCCAGTAATAAATATTGATGAAATTGAAAAAATATTTCAAGTCATAAAAAATCCCGCCGAAATATCAAAGGCAGGTACATTGGTAAACTATGCTCTGGATGAACTGGATTTCGACGATAATATAACAACAATTTATATTAATCCAACTGATTAATTATTACTTAATTTCAACTATAACCCAGATAGAGATGATTTCAAAAATTCATTAAACATATTACCAACCCTGTGATATTCAGCTACCATTTCTATAAAATTTGGTTCTGTAATTGCATTGGCATCTAATTTTGTCATGTAAAAGAAACTCTTGTTGGCAAGTAATGGTTGTGTTTCATGAGCTTCTTTAAATTCAGGTGGTAATCTTTTGTTTTTCGCACCTTGAATTTCACCATATAATTTATTAAAATTTTTGTTTTTTATTATTTTGTTTATACTCTCTGGTTCATCCATGATTGCTGTTCTTACTGCATGAATACCATATTTATCAATATGATAACTTCCTCCACCTATTTGAACAAATTCTGGATCAATATGCACATAATATCCAACGGAATTTGGGATTGTTCTCTTCCCTTTATTATTCATATTTGCTGATATCCAAGTTTTATATGGTGATTTATCCTTAGAAAACCTCATATCTCGGTTGATCCGAAAAATAGCATCTTTGGCTTCAAGGGTTAATTCAGGATCAAACTCTTGAATTCTAAAAATTAGCTCTGATACAAATTCCTTGAAGGGTTCTTTTACAAACTTTTCATATTTCTTTTTATTAGCATGGAACCACTCTCTCTTATTATTTTCCCGTAGATCTCCTAGAAACTCCAAAGTCTCCTTGGTGAAATGACTCATTAATTTTTCATTATTTAAGTCGAATTTTAAAATCATGTATGGAGGAAATAAGATTAGGTACTATAATTTAGACTTCATGTATGACGGAGAATGTTCAAATAAGATATTAATCAATTAAATATAATTTGAAATATGAAATGGTAGTTATGTCTGGAGCAATATTAGGTAGAAAGTTAAAAGTTAAGAATGAGTTCATCTACTCAGTAATTCCTTGTCCCAAGGAAAAGAAAAATCATATGGAACATGCGGTTTTTGGAATCGGATGTTTTGATTCTTACAATATTGACTCTAGCAAGAGTAACTAGTTAATTCCATACTTTCTAAACCTACTTATCTTTCAGATATTTTTTCATGTACCAATTAAACATCTGTTCTAAAGTTTGTTTTAGAATTTTCATGTCTTCCTTATTGACCACTAATTCTTGAAATGTCTCAATAAATTGCTTTTCCAAATTTTTTTTACTCGCAAATCTAGTTGTGGTGAGGTCATTTTCCATTTCTAAATGAAATCGCTCAAGTTTAATTTGTTCATTTACCAATATTCTAAACAGAATATTACGAATTATCATTTTGTCTATACCCAATCTCTCATGCATAAGATCTATAACTTTCACTATTCCTTGTAATTGTTCTACGGTAACTTGTGGAATACTATAATCGAAACGTAAATCATCAGCTTTTTCATTTAATTCAATTTTAAATTGGGTTCCCATTTAGCCCTCAAAATATTTCACGATTAAATTTATATAAACCCTATTCCATCTTTAAAGGTATATGTAACACTATTAATCAATTAGAAAACATTTCGAAATATCAATATTTTCAATGTTTTAATTTAATTATCTATGCCTTATTCAAAAATTAGCATCACCTCCAATTCTCCAACTTCACAGCTTTAGCTAAATTGTACAGTAAAAATTGAAGAAGGATCTCCTTCTTCAATAAATTACGTTTCCTAGAATTGAGATTTCTGTTTCCAAGTTTGATCTCACCAAATACTTGTTCCACAGCAGATTTACGTCCATGCTTGAATGTGTGTTTCCATAATCCTGGTGAGTTTTTATACAATCTGAGGCCTCGATCTCGGGGTGTATCAGTTCCATGATCTACTGCATTGGATTTTGGTTCGACGATATGTCGAACACCCAAATCAGCAAGATCATCCGTCAATGGTTTACCATTGTAGGCTTTATCGCCAAAATTTCGATTTATTTTTGAGAATAATCTTGGTCCTACTTTCTTTATCAGCCTCCTTCCCTCAGGATAATCATGTTCTGGAGATTTAGACCAATCTACTGCCAACACTGTTTTAGATTTTGTAGAAATAATAATGTGAAACTTGTAAAAACGCTTTGATGACCTTTTAAGTTCTGAACTTCTGTATTTGATATACCTCCAAATCGACCCTACTTTGAGTATAAATCCGCTACTATCAATAGCAGTGTCTTCATCTGACTCAATCAATATTCGGGCTACCTGGGTAATCAAACTCTTGATTTGTTGGGGAGGTAACGATTTCCAGGCACTATACAATGATGTCTTCTTTGGAGCTGCAACAGCTCCAAATTCCATCAAAATGGGTTCTATTCTTTTGAGTTGAAGGGCATATTCTTGCCAAGTAAACTCAAGACTGGCTCTTAAAAGCCCTAAACATATTATTAACCATCTTGGCCATTTTCTCGGCGCACCCTGAGGATTTAGGGATTTTTTTGGATCTGGGAACCTTGCTTTAAATAAATTCTTAAGTAAAGATAGTTCATTTTGGAAGTTGTCTGGATCTAATTTGACTAGTTTGAGCACGAATCAAGTTAGTCTAGACATTTTATGAATCTTTCAAATTTTCTGTTAAAAAGAGTAAAATTTCTCTAGTTACCTAGACTTTTATCTAGAGAATTTTTGAATTAGGCATATCTAGTAAATATTCATTCATGTACCATTGAAATAGGTTCTCTATTGTCTCAGTCAATATATCAGAATTATTTTGCTCAGGAAATAACTCTAATATTTTTTCTGTTAATTGAGGTTCAAGCATTTTCTTTAATGCAAGTTTCACTTGGGGTAAATCGTCAGCCATTTCGAAATGAAATCTTGATTCTCTGATTTGCATTTCCGTAAAAATTTCATTCAATATTATTCCAAAATGTTTTTTGTCAATACCTAAAGACTTCTCTAATCTTTCAGAAACAAGTTTAATACCATTATTTTGCTTCTCTGATGATCGTAGTACCGTATAATCCCTATCATTAATATTATCCTCCAATCTTTCGGAGTTAATATTAGCCTGCCCCTTAGTTTTCAATTAAGTTGTTTTGCTGTATGTATATTTAATTAATTCTATGCTGTGTTTATTATTTGATAAAACTATAACGTTAGGTTAATTTCACTGCTTCTTAAGTCATTTTTTTTCAAAATGAATAAATGGATAAGTGATTTTTTTCAGCATTTATCCAATTGTGTAGTTTTGATTTTGATTTTTCTTTTGATAACTAGTTAAAGGCAAACGTTTCAATTACTATACAATTTAAAATATCTTGATGGCTGAAATAGTCACTGAATTTAAAATAAGAAATGCAGTTATGGAAGATATTGAAGATATAATGGCTATTGAAGGAGAACATAATAGTCCAAATCCTACTTTTGAAGAAAAGTATAAAGCAATGCTCGGGGATGATGCTAGTTATTTCCTTGTCGCTACTTTCAAAAATAAATTAGTTGGATATGCTGGTGGAATAATCAGAGATACAGAATTTGGAATAAATGATCCTATTGGTTATGTTACTCATGTAGGTTTAACCAAAGATTTTACCTCTAAAGGGATGGGTAGGATGCTTGGAGATAAATTACTTGAGGTTATGTCCGAAAAATGTGATAAATTTCGAACTATCCTAGGTTTTGATAGAGTAGATCTTCAGTCATTTTTCAATCATCTAGGCTTTAAGAGAACGGATTATTTAGTTTATGAGAGTATTTACTAAAATATTATCATTTTTTATTCCATTTTTAAATATCTAAAATATTGAAATCTAAATACTTGTAAAATAAGAACCAAAAAGAACAAGTTGATCGCTAGATGGAATTAAAAATAAACTTTTCTAACTTGTTAGCTGATGAAATTGCAAAAAAACTTATTATAGAAGTTCCTCAAGTCACTTCAGTAACCTTAAGAGATTTCTTGAATGTGTTAAAAGAACAGGATTGGGTAGATATATTAATTATTGACAATCATCTAAAACCATCTATAGTTCTAATTATCGATGATCAAATAATTCAATTTTCAAATTCTTCAGAGATGGAAATAACAAGTGTATCAGAAATATCATTTCATATCATGTTTGCCGGGGGATAATAGCTCTATTGTTCAATCGAATAATAAACTTTCTACAAAAGTTTCTAACGAAAGTCTAATATTTTCATATCCAGAACCTCTCTCCTCAAATTCAATATGCACTGACTGAATATCATGTTCAGTAAGGGCGTGTTGTTGCAGAACAAGATCATCAAGAGCAGGTTCACAGAATTTTGCTGTTAGAAATATGACACCTTGGGCATTTGCATCCTTAACCCTGTTTAGCATGATTTCTCCTTTTTCACCTTCATGAAATCTTGTTGCTATTTTTGCTCCGTGATGAATATAATTTGTGGATAACTCAGCCATTGGATCGTCGGATTCCCAATTTATGTCCTGATCTATGTATCTTCTTCCTATCATGAAATCATCATCAATCACATAACATCCTACCTGCTCAATTAAATCTATTACATCAAGAGGTGGTTGTTCACAAAAGTTACCAGTAACTACTACTCGTATGGCATCTCTTTCTGTAAAATTATTCTTTTTCAACCTAGAAATATATTCCTCGAGTAATTTGTTATGGGTCTCAATAGGCATGTTGGATCCAGAACGTATAACCAAATATAAATCCTGTAATGGTACATTCCAAGGTTTATTTCTTCTAAGTTCATAAATCTCCCTTTGTAACTCCCGATTCCAGTTAAAGACTTTAATTGAAATCCTTAATTTATCAATATCAAGTTCTTCTTCTGGAAAGAGGGCATTTAACATTCGATAGTACTCCTTAATCATGAACTTAACAGAACCTGCAGATTCAAAATTTTGAGACAAATGAAGCATATAAGAATTTTTGTCAAATCGCCTTTGGAAAATCCCTTGTAAATTCCTTGCAACATCACAAATAAAAGGAAATACAAAACCATCAAATCTAGTCGCAAATAACTCGTTTCCCATCATCAATTCAGTCGTAGATTTGGATATACTGCAAATAAAACTTCCTAGAATTGCATCTGCATGAGAAATTGAAATATATTCACCACCTCCATAAAGATTTACAGGTAAGTGCCCCATCGCATGTATTAATTCACTTGGGACATATACTGGAAATAAACCCACTACCTTCTTTTCAGGATTCAATTTACGCCATTCCTCGACTGCTTGAAAATTTATGTCATAAACATCATCAAGATTATGAAATTTTTTGAGCTCAATAATATCTGAACCAATATCTTGTTTTGTCGCCATGTACATATTTACTATAATTAGTATACTTTAATAGTTTTCATCTGAAGTGATTCAAAAATGTAAAAAACTAATTGATATTTCTAAAATCCAATTAAATTTCAGAAATAATTATTGCGTATGATGAAGGTATTCTTTCTTTTCCTTTCAAAGCAGCTGGAGGTCGTCTTTTTTCTTCATAGTAAATATATACACCTACTATTAATACGATTATCGAGAGAACTAAAATGAAAGTAATTGCTACATTGAGCCCGTTATTGCCTTTTAGATAGCCGAATATTACAGGAGTGGCCAAAGATAAAACTTGACCTAGTGAAAATAATGCTCCGAAGAGTCTTTGTCTCAATTTATTCAAATATTGATTTGAGAGTCTTCAAATATTCTTTAATAGAATCTGCCTCCAATTTAGAAATTCTCTCTTTATTTGTATTTGATAACTTTTTAAATGGCATAATCATCTTTTCAAGGTTAATTTCTTCATCTTTCAATTTTTCATTTAAGTGGTGGAGATCATATTTCACTATAAATTCTCTAGTAGAATTTAATACGTTAAACGCTTGATCAAATTCATTATTTATTCCTAGCAATTTTGCTTGTAACAATTTAGTTTCTATTACCATAGGATATGTTTTATTACGTTCTGCATAATCATGAATTCTATTTATCAAATCCTTGATTTCCTCCAAAACTGCATAATTATTCAATAATTTGTATTCGTCAAGTTTTAAAGTAGTTAAGTGTAACATCGCAGTAATAATTTGTTCAGACTCGAAGTTTGAATTATTAATAATTTCTTTCAAAATCTCCATTGAAGATACTCTATCTTTCAGCCTTTTGGATGCTTTATACTTGATTGCCTTTGAGAGTAAGTAAATACTCTGGATAAAGGTACTATTTCGTGATTTTGCAATTCCTTCAATCTGATTGAACATATCACTTACTAGTTTTTTGTTTCCTAATCTAAGGTATGATACCATCAATTGAAAAGAAACAACTACTACTCCAGTATTTTGTTCACCCTTTTTGAAAATTTCTAATGCTTTTAGGAAGCATTCAACAGCCTCAGTTGTTTTGAGTTGTGTAAAATATATTATTCCAATGTTAACAAGGTTCGATCCTATTTGACCCTCATTATTAATATCAATATTCAATTTTAAAGCTTCATTGTACAATAATAAAGCTTTGTCTAGCTTTCCACGAATATCAAATAATATCCCAAGATTATTCTTAAGCCGAGCGAGATCACTGTCGTTACCAAATTCAATAGCCAGATTCATTGAATTTTTGTAATAGGATTCTGCGTTATTGATATCACCAATTCTCCAATAAAATGATCCCAACCTATTGAATATTCTCACTTTCCAAGTTTGATTAACAATTATGTCAAGTCCCTCATTACCAAATTGAATTGCATCAATCTTCTTATCCGTATCATACAAACAGCAAATCAGCCAATACAAGGCTTCCCCATTTTTTTTATCCTCCTCCCATTGAGGTTGAACAATTTTAATCAATTCATCAAATTTTCTTTGTTGATGCAATTCTTTTAAAACTGGGTTGAAGTCGGGTATCAACAATTATCCTCAATACTCCTAGATATATTAATTTTGATTAATTGAAATATTAAAAAGCGAGTTCAAATAATATAGAATAGTACAATTACGATGATCTTTTGAAATTTGATGAATCAAGTATATTATTGATTTGTTTTAAATAAAATGGTTAGATAAATGCGTTATAATAATTAGCTAATTCAATCAAATGACCAATTTTATCTTAAAAAAAAAATCGATCTATCAAACATTCCCAACATAAAACAAATAAAAAGGATAAAAAGTATAGCAATTCAGTGAGTGTCAAACAATCAAAAAGTAGTATCACCGCGGATACTGGTATTGACTTAGAATTCAAGAATGCAACACGAAAAAAACAGCAACAACTCGTTACCGAATTTTATCAAAATCCTAATGATGATCCTGTAGTTTATTTATTCGTAGGGGGTAATCCAAGCGAAATCTTCAGAGCAATGGGATTTCAAGTCTACATGCCCGAAATAACTGCTTTAACTACTGCAATAAGACACCAATCCCTAGAATACATTTTGAAAGCTGAATCTATTGGATACGGATTAGATGTCTGTGGATACGTAAAAACGGATATCGGAATGACTCATCTTTCAGGAGGAGAGACTGATTTTGGTAAAATTCCTAAACCAGATCTTCTAGTATGTAATTTTAGTGGATGTTCTGTGTACTACAAATGGTGGGAATCCTTAGCCGAATTTTACAAAGTGCCTTTAATAATGCTGGATATACCATACCAACGTTTTGAAGATCCCCAAGATATCGATATGGAGTATATTATAACTCAATTACATGAAATGGTAGAAAAAGTTGAAAAATTATTTGAAAGACAACTTGATAAAAATAAATTAAGGGTAGCTCTCGAATTAGCTCGAAAAGCAGAAGATGGATGGGCACGAAGTTTTGAAATTGCAAAAAACAAACCTACACCAATTGATGCTTACTTCGAATCAATATTTTATATGTTTCCAATCAATGCTTTGAGAGGGTCACAGGAAGCCGTGGATTTTTATGATTTACTAAATAAAGAGTTGGATGAAAGAGTCAAATATGGTATAGGTCCAGTTGAGAATGAGGAAATACGAATTGTCATGGAAGGGGTGCCTCCCTATCCTGGTTATAGGGCATTTTGGGACATGTTCAGAAGATGGAATGCACCATCAGTTGCTGCTACCTATCCTAAAGTTGGAGGAATGTTTGATATGGAAAATATGCGGCATGATCCTGTTAAACCATGGGAAAGTATTGCTGAATACAGTCTTTACAGTTATTGTAACCTATCTTGGGAATTTAGAAGAGAAACCATTAAGAATTATTTGAAAGATTTCGATGCAGAGGCATTAGTTATTCATGGAATCAAAAGCTGCAGAAGTTTTACAGCCGGGCAAGGAGACTTAAGAGATTATGTCGTTAATGATTTAGGGTATCCAGCACTCTATGTAGAATCAGATCATCAGGATCCGCGATATTGGGCAGAGGCTCAGATTAGAAATCGTGTAGATGCATTCTTTGAAACTATTAAACGAAATAAATCTTTAAACATGGAGGTCAAAGCATGAGTGAGACAAAATCAGAAGAATTTTATGTTGCAGGTGTCGATGTTGGATCAACAACTGCAAAAGCAGTAATTCTAAATTCCAAATTAGAAGTTATTGGAAAATCACTTCAAGAAGTAACCCCAAAAGTGGCTGAAGATGCTGAAACATCTTTTGTCAAAGCTTGTAAAGATGCAAGAATAGACCGAGAGAAAATAGTATTGGTTGCTGGGACAGGTTATGGGAGATTAAAAATCCGTTTTGGTAAACTGATAGTAACTGAAATTAGCTGTCACGCAAAAGGTTCTCAACATATATTTCCCAATACTCGATTAACTTTAGATATAGGTGGGCAGGATACAAAAGCGATTAGATTGGGTCCAAATGGAGAAATTGTTGATTTCAGTATGAATGACAAATGCTCAGCCGGAACTGGAAGATTTCTTGATGTCTGTGCTGAGGCACTAGGATATACAGTTGATGATTTGGGCTCATTGAGCCAAAAATCCACTAATCCAATTAGAATTACTAGTACCTGTACCGTATTCGCAGAAACAGAAGTTTCCAATCAACTTGCAAGAGGCAAGAAAACTGAAGATATTGTAAATGGTATTCATGATTCCATTGCCCAAAGATCATTATCACTGGCTAGGCGAGTGGGTATTGAATCCGAAGTAACATTTACTGGAGGAGTTTCTCGAAATATTGGAATGGTCAAGTCATTAGAAAAAGCACTTGGTCAAAAAATTAATGTATCACCTCTTTCGCAATGGTTTGGTGCGATCGGTGCTGCAATGTTTGCGGTAGAAGAAATTACTAAAGGATCAGATCCCATGTTTAAACAATTGGAGGTTGTTTCTGAATGATAACTCTCGGAGTAGATATAGGAACTGGAACAACAAAAGGAGTTCTAATGGAAGATGGTAATAAAATCTTAGCAATGGATCTAGATGTTGTGAAAGGTAGACCTGATGTAGTTGCAACTAGGATGATGGACAATCTTTTAGAAACGGCCAATGTAGAAAAAAGTGAACTTAATTATATTGCTTCAACTGGTTATGGGCGTTATCAGATGAATGAACGTCAAATTCAGATTACAGATCTAACAAGCACAGGTCGAGGTGCAAATTTTGTTTATGATGAACCGCATATTATTTTAGATATTGGTAATCAATCATCAAGGGCTCTTAGGGTTAGTGAAACAGGTAAAATAATACAATTTAAAGTAAATGAGAGATGTGCTGCTGGTTCTGGAAGATTTATAGAAAGATGTTCCAAATATCTTACAATTCCAATGGAACAAGTATCTGAAATATCACTGAAAGCAGATAAGCCACAACAAATTTCGAGTGTATGTGCAGTTCTATCTGAGACTGAAATAATTAATCACGTGTCGTTAGGGGTTTCAGTTGAAAATATTTTTATGGGTGTTTTGATTAGTATTGCAGATCGAGCCGCTACTTTACTGAAACGAGTAAAATTGGATGAGGATATATATTTGACAGGTGGCTTGGTTCTCCTACCTGCAATGACAAAAGCACTTGAGAAGGTCATTGATTATCGAGTTCATGTACATCCAGATGCACATTATGCAGCAGCCATTGGGGCAGCTAAATTAGGTTATCAGAGAGCGTTGAAGAAAATCGTTGTTTAGTATTGGTTTAATTTAATTTCAACAATTTATCAATTGATTCTATTCACTCACTTTGATGTTTCTAAAATAATAAGTATAAGATTATTGAAAACTATCTTTTTACTACACGATTCTGTTACTATTTTTTAATTACCAAATTTTTCAACAGTTAGAGATAATGAATCTACCCTTTGAATAATTCATTTTAGGTTAGATTTATATTTTATTTTGTTTAGGTGAAATAATGACCAATACTATCGAAGAGAAATTTAAGCCAAGGCCTCCTAAGGAATTTGATTTTAAAGAGATTATTTATGAGAAAAATTACGATACATGGACAGCCAAAGTAACTATCAATCGACCAGAAGTATATAATGCTTATAGTACAGAAACTCTGCGCGAAATGTCAGCTGCATTCCTTGATACTATGTACGACGATGGAATCGGAGTATTGATTCTGACCGGCGCAGGTGAAAAATCATTTGGAACGGGTGGTGATGTGAAGGAATACTCAAGAATCTTCACACAAAGGCCTAGAGACTATTTCAAGTGGATGTCCTTATTTATAGAAGCTCACGACAGGTTCCGAAACATAGGAAAACCCACTATCGCAAGGATAAATGGGATTGTTGCTGGGGGAGGAAATGAATGGAATCTGGCCTGTGATTTAGCTATCATGGCAGATCATGCAACAATTAGACAAGTGGGTACAAGAGTGGGGTCAGTCGCTGCAGGTGGTGCAACTCAATGGCTACCAATTATGGTCGGAGATAGAAGGGCAAGAGAGATTTTATTTCTAAATGAACCAATCTCAGCAGATAAATGCTTAGACTGGGGTTTAGTGAATGAGGTTGTGCCGTACTCAGAATTGGATGCTGCTTGCGCAAAAATGGCTGCGAAACTTGTAGAGAAGTTTCCAGAATGTGCGAGATACACCAAGGAACAAGTTAATTACTGGAAGAATCTATCTTGGTCACAATCTATAGGTTCAGCCAAGGAGTGGTTAACACTACATTATACCAGTTGGGAGCCATACGAGGGCATGACTGCTTT
Source organism: Candidatus Heimdallarchaeota archaeon LC_2 (assembly GCA_001940725.1). Next base: position 18,765 of record MDVR01000030.1, read on the forward strand.
TGTGGAAAAACGAAAGCCGGATTATATGAAGATTAGAGAAGCCGCTAGAGATGGTGGTTCTTCGGAATTTATGTGGGGTCCACCTGCAAAGGAATGTTCTGCCTGTGGTACGAAGGGCATACCAAATGAATTTAAATTCTGTGGTGTATGCGGAAAAGAGCTATAATTAGTGAGCTTTATGGAATCACTAAGTAAAATTATTACATTGGAAAAATTGACCAAAGAGATGATACCTGACGGTTCCATCATTGCAATAGGTGGAGTGCATTCACACAACGTCCCCATGGCTTTAGTTAGACAAATTCTAAGATTGGGTATCAAAGATTTGACATTAATCGGCTCAATATCAGTTGGATTACCTGTTGATGTGTTAGTGGGAATGAAACGTGTAAAACAAGTCTTTGCTCCGTATGTTGGATTCGAAATGTGGGGACTTGCACCAAATTTCAGGATTGCTGTTGAGAAAAAAGAAATTTATGCACCTGATGTATGTGAAGCCTTCCCAATATATTCATTGAGAGCCGCAACAAATGGGCAATTGTTTCAACCATTTCCTCCAGGATTGCATGACCATACGTCAATACCAAGTCAAAGTGATTTATACAAAAAAGTGAAAGATCCTTTTACAGGCCAAGAAAGCTATGCAATTCAAGCTATAATTCCGGATGTGGCAATTATTCACGTACAGGGTGCAGATATGTATGGAAATTGCATTCATCATGGTTCAGTTGTGACAGATAGATTGATGGCAACATCAGCGAAGACAGTTATCGTTACATGTGATGAATTAGTCGGACCGGAATTTGTTAGAAAAAATCCAGACCAGACTACAATTGAAAGCTTTTATGTAGATTATGTAATACCAGTTCAATATGGTTCTCATCCTACAAGCTCCCATGGTGTTTATTCTTATGATACCAAGTCAAAGTGATTTATACAAAAAAGTGAAAGATCCTTTTACAGGCCAAGAAAGCTATGCAATTCAAGCTATAATTCCGGATGTGGCAATTATTCACGTACAGGGTGCAGATATGTATGGAAATTGCATTCATCATGGTTCAGTTGTGACAGATAGATTGATGGCAACATCAGCGAAGACAGTTATCGTTACATGTGATGAATTAGTCGGACCGGAATTTGTTAGAAAAAATCCAGACCAGACTACAATTGAAAGCTTTTATGTAGATTATGTAATACCAGTTCAATATGGTTCTCATCCTACAAGCTCCCATGGTGTTTATTCTTATGATACCAAGTCAAAGTGATTTATACAAAAAAGTGAAAGATCCTTTTACAGGCCAAGAAAGCTATGCAATTCAAGCTATAATTCCGGATGTGGCAATTATTCACGTACAGGGTGCAGATATGTATGGAAATTGCATTCATCATGGTT